>NZ_MJWZ01000001.1:0-229 GCF_001762535.1 Campylobacter sp. BCW_6889
AGAAGCAATTGATAAAATGTTAAAAATGAATTATAAGCAAAAAAAATACGATGGAAAAGACATTAAAGAATATCTAACAAAAGAAGTAGCACTAAGAATCATCAAAGAAGAAAAACTAGAAGTGATTTGGTATGATGAAGCACTTAAACCTTTATGTGCAGGTATTAAACACGATAAACAAAGAGATAAATATATTTCTTTTATCACTAATGCTAAAGCAGAGCTTATA
>NZ_MJWZ01000002.1:0-496 GCF_001762535.1 Campylobacter sp. BCW_6889
AAAAAACTCCCAACCTAACTCCCTTATAGCTTCTTCATCCATAGCTTGCATTTCTTCTAAAGTTTTCATTTGTTTTTCCTTAAAATAATTTTTTAATTTTTTTTATTTGTTAAAATTTTCCAAAGCTTTATCTAAATCTTTAGCCTCTAAAAGTGATCGAAGAATTTTGCAAATCTCACTTAAATCCTCAAAGCAAAGCACATTTGCAATAAACCACTCATCAAATTCTTCCTCAGTAGCATCACGATAAGATATTCCTGTTTCTTCTTCAAAAGCGACTTCGTATTCTTCTGGATCGATATGATCATACGCATCACTTAAAAAACCCTCTAAATGAGAATTAACAGCCTGCAAAACTTCTTTGCTAGGTTTTGTTTTTAAGAATTCTTTAAAATTCTCAAGATTGTCTAAAATTTCAACATCAAATTCCATAATATCTCCTTTTTATTATTTTTTTATCTTTCTTCTTTCTTCATACATTTTAATTTGTTCTGGT
>NZ_MJWZ01000003.1:0-6851 GCF_001762535.1 Campylobacter sp. BCW_6889
TTCTTTAACGGCTTGATTGTCTTGTTCTAAACCTTTTTTAGTAGCAAGGATATTTTCGTTGATAGCACTTGAGATTTGTCCAAATTCATCATTGCTTTTTACTTCTATAGTAGAAACATTTTTTGTTTTATGGTTGATGAAGTCAAAGAAATTTTGCAAAGATTTAAAAATTGAATTAATTTTTGCACTTACCATATATTTTATACACATATATACAATAGCTGAAATTATAATTAAAAATATAACAACTACAGCAACTATAATTAACTGAAGATTATATAAAGGTTTTAAAACTGAATTTTTAGGGGTTGTTACAAGTATACTCCAATAACTTGAATCTTCTAGGGTACTAAAGGAGACAACCGAAGCATAACTAGTTAAACCTGTAGATGTATAAAAATTATTGATTAAAATATCTCTATGTTCTTTAATAGCACTTAATATAGGAGCTACAGAAGGAGAATGGTTGTATTCATTGATTTTTTGCAAAATTGCTTTAGGATTTTCATGTATAACAAATGTTCCATCATCTGTAAGTAGTAATCTTTGATCTCCTTCGTGAAAATTTAATGAAGGATCAAGTAAAGCTTTAGACATCTGTGAAAGCTCTAAAGAGAAACCAATAACTCCTGCAAAATCTCCTTTTTGATTAAAAATAGGCATTCCTAAGTTTATCCCTAAAAATTCTCCATTGCCATAATCAAGACGCTTAACTGAACCAAAAATAATCTTTTGTTCTCCATTGTGCACATTGTTTTCAATTTTTGAGATTACAGGTATACTGTTATACATATTTTTATTTTGTATAAATGTTTTAATACCTCCGTCAATCCCTGGAGTTGAATCATTATAAACAATAGATAAATTTCCATTTTGAATGTCTTTTTCTTTATTTCCTGATAAGACTGAAAGATCTTTAATGTATAAAAAAGCATAAGTGGTATGCATACTTGAATCTAATGTTTTTTTGGTCAAATTTTCCAATACATTAATGTCAATATTCCCATTATCATTAATAACTTGTTGTATACTAGTACCTAATGCTTTAGAGAGTAAAAAAGGTTCGTTAAGTGTGGATTGCATATAATTTACATATCTTTTTGAAGCTATATCTAGAGCAATTTCTGCTTCTTTTTCCATATTTTGAGAAACTTTCCATGATATGATGGCAATCATAAAGACTAAGCTAACCATAACACTTCCAATTACTGAAAGGGTTAATTTAGTTCCGATAGATTTTAACATTGTCTTCCTTTCTTGTATATTTATTTTCTAGAATTATAACTATAAAATGCTTATTTTTTTCTAAAAAAGTTATTAATTATTAATTAATATTTTGTTAATATTAATTAATAATTAAATTAAATAATGTTAAAATACATTTACATCAAATTTATATTAAGGAATAGCAATGAAAAAGATTTTCATTTCTTTTGTTGTCCTAGCGACATGTTTATGGGCAAAAAATACCGCCTATACTGATGAAGTTGTATCGCTTTATCTTAATAAAGATGATACTAAAGTCATAGGAAGACTTTTACCTACAAATCCTTTTGAAGTGTTAAAAAGCGCAAATAACAGGGTTTTGCTAAAAATTGATGGTTATGTAAATCCTAAAGCACCTTCTGTGATTTATTTCAATGACTCTCAAAGAATTATTGTTGCAGCTTTTTCTAAAAATACAAAATTAAATTTCTCTCAAAGAATAACTGGAAAAAATGGAAAATGGGATAAGGTAAGCCTTGAAATTTGGGCAGATAAAAAAGAATTTGTCAAAGACAATAAAGAAATGTTAAATCGAGCCAAAGAGCTTTTTGTAAATAACTGTGGAATTTGCCACGCTATCCACAAAGAAAAAGAATTTACAGCTAATGCTTGGCCTGCAATTTTCCGTTCTATGGCCGATAGAACAGGTATTGATAAAAAAGACAGATGGCTAGTTATAGAATACTTACAAAAAAACGCAAAAGATTTTAAAACAAAATAAGGAGAAAAGCATGCTAGATAGAAGAAAATTTTTAAAAATTGGAGCGAGCTTAAGTGCTTTACCTCTCATTCTAAGCTTAAGTGCAGGAAAAACCGTAGAAGCTTCAAAAGTTAGCCTCGGACTTGTAAAAAATGGAGAAGTGATTACCGCAGCACACTGGGGGATTTTAAAACTCACTATAAAAGATGGTAAGATAGTAAAAAGTGAACCTTGGGAAAAAGTTACAAAAATGGATAATCCTTTACAGCACTATACTGCCGATATGGTTTATAAATCTCGTGTGAAGTATCCTTATGTGCGTAAATCCTACCTTGAAAATCCTGACAATCCTAAACCTGAGCTTCGCGGAAAAGATGAGTTTGTTCGCGTAAGTTATGGTGAAGCGATCAAGCTTATCGCCAAAGAGCTTAAAAAAACAAGAGATAGTAAAGGTGCAAGTGCGATTTTTGGTGGAAGCTATGGCTGGAAATCAAGTGGAAATATGCAAAACTCACGCATCTTACTTCATAGATTTTTAAATGTAACAGGTGGATTTGTAGGAGCTACAGGAGACTATTCTACAGGAGCTTCTCAAGTGATTATGCCTTATGTTGTAGGATCGATTGAAGTTTATGAGCAACAAACCTCATGGGAAAATATCTTAAGTGATTCTAAATATGTTGTGATTTGGGGTGCTGATCCGCTTTCTACTTTACGCATAGCTTGGACTTCAAACGAACAAAGAGGTTTGGCATACTTTGAAAAACTTAAAGACAGTAAAATCAAAGTGATTTGTATAGATCCTATAAAAACCACTACAGCGAAATTTTTAAATGCCAAATGGATAGCTCCACGCCCAAATACCGATGTAGCTTTAATGATGGGTATGGCAAGCCATTTAATTGCTAAGAAAAAAGTTAATTACGAGTTTTTAGACACTTACACTACAGGCTTTGATAAATTTAAAGATTATTTAGAAGGTAAAGAAGATGGAGTGAAAAAAGATACCAAATGGGCAAGTAAAATTTGCGGTATCGATGAAAAAACCATCAAAAAATTAGCTGAAACTTTTTATGATAATCCTACTATGATTATGAGTGGTTGGGGTATGCAAAGAGCACATCATGGCGAACAGCCTCACTGGATGCTAGTTACTCTTTGTGCAATGTTAGGACAAATCGGCACAAAAGGAGGCGGTTTTGGACTAAGCTATCATTACAGCAATGGCGGTGTTCCAACTTGCAAAGGCGGAGTTATCGGCGGTATGACAGCAGGTAGTTTAGGGATTTGGAAAAATGGTAAATTTAAAGGTTTAGTAAAAAGCGAAACTTCAAACGAAGGCGCAGAATGGCTTCAAAATGCAGCGAGTTATTCTTTCCCTGTAGCAAGAATCGCTGATGCTTTACTTCACCCTGGAAAAACCATAGATCACAACGGCTCTAAGCTTACCTATCCTGATATTGATTTTATTTACTGGGTAGGTGGAAATCCTTTAGTGCACCATCAAGATACCAACACTAATGTAAAAGCATGGAGAAAACCACGCACCGTTGTGGTAAATGAAATTTACTGGACTCCAACAGCTAAAATGGCAGATATTGTTATGCCTGTAACTTCATCTTATGAAAGAGATGATATTACCATGACAGGAGATTATTCAAATATGCATATAGCTCCTATGAAACAAGCAGTTGAGCCTGTGGGTGAAAGCAAAGATGATTATGTAATTTTCTCTGATATTTGTAAAATTTATGGAAAAGATGTCTTTAATGCCTACACAGAAAATGGCAAAAAAGCTAAAGATTTCATCAAAGAATACTACAACAGTGCCCTAAAACAAACTCAAAGTTTTGGCGAAGCTTTTGCTACGCCTATGCCAAGTTTTGAAGAATTTTGGGCTAAAAATGAACCAATCACTTTTGAACCAACAGCTGAAAGTTTAGAATGGACTCGTTTTTCAGAATTTATAGAAGATCCTATCTTAAATGCTCTGGGTACAGATTCAGGGCTCATTGAAATTTACTCAGAAACGATTAAAAATTATAATTATGATGATTGCAAAGCCCATCCTACTTGGTTTGAGCCTATTGAATGGCTTGGAAATGCAACCAAAGAAGCACCTTTCCACTTACTTACAAACCACCCAAGAGATCGCTTACACTCTCAACTTTGCCACACAAGCTTAAGAGATACTTATGCAATAAAAGATAGAGAGCCGATTTTAATCAATTCCAAAGATGCAAAAAAACTTGGTATAAAAAATGGCGATGTAGTGCGCGTGTTTAACAAACGTGGCGAAGTTTTAGCAGGGGCTGTTGTAAGTGATGAAATCATGCAAGGGGTTGTAAGGATTTGTGAAGGTGCTTGGTATGATCCTAATGAAAACGGACTTTGCAAATGTGGAAATGCAAATGTTTTAACCATGGATATGCCAACTTCAAAACTTGCCAATGGCAATATCTCTCACACAGGGCTCGTAAACATAGAAAAATTTAAAGGTGAACTACCAAAACTTACTGCCTTTAATGCGCCAAAAGGTGTGAATTAAATTGCAAGAAAGCCGTAAGGCTTTCTATTGTCCAAGCAAATTTAAACTTAAAGCCATTATTGCCATTCCTAATATAAGTCCATATAAACTATCATGGGCCTTATCATAAGTTTTTGCAGCGGGCAAAAGTTCATCAAGAGATATAAAAACCATAATTCCTGCAATCACAGCAAAACTTATAGCTAAAGTAAGATCGCCTATAAAAGGCAATAAAATCAAAGCTCCAACAAAAGCACCCAAAGGCTCTGCAAAACCCGAAAGAGCTGAATAAATAAAAGCCTTTTTCTTATTTCCTGTAGCATGGTAAATTGGCAAACTCACGGCCAAACCTTCAGGGATATTGTGTATAGCCACAGCTATAGCTATAGCAATTCCTAAAGTAAGATTGTCAAGACTCGAAATAAAAGTAGCAAAACCTTCTGGGAAATTATGTATAGCAATAGCCAAAGCTGTAAAAATCCCTGTGCGTTTTAAAGCTTTAGTATTGATCTGATGCAACTTTTCTCCAGGATGAAATTTCGGAGGATTTTGTCCTTTTTGAGGTAAGGGACAAATTTTTAACTCGCTTAAATCCTCTTTAGGCTCGTGAGGATTGACATCTTCGGGGATTAATTTATCAATCAATAAAGATATTAAAATTCCACCAAAAAAACAAGCTAATCCCAAAAGCTCAGCCCAATGCGAATCATAGTGATTTTTAAAATCTTTAAGTGCAGTGGGTAAAATTTCCATGAAAGAAATATATATCATTACCCCAGCTGAAAAACCAAGTCCTAAAGAAAGTACCCTTAAATCATCTTTTCTAGAAAAAAAGGCTATTATAGAACCTATAGCTGTAGAAAAACCTGCAAAAAGAGTCAGTAGCATTGCGATAAAAATTTGTTCAAAGGTAAATTGCATTAATAATTCTTAACTTCAATAAAATTTTAATATTTTAAATACTTATATTTATAAAAAGTTAACATATGGTAAAATTACAAAAGATATTAAAATTTTTAAGAATATTTTAAAAAATTATAGAATACTATACTAAGTTTTTTATAAATTTTTAAAAGTTAAGGAAAAAATATGAATTTTCGTTCTTTAAATATAAGCACTAAGCTTATTCTATCTGTAGCTATAGGGGTAATTTTAGGCATTATCGTATTAGTTTCAACAGTTTCCATATATATTTCTGAAAATATGGAAAAAGAGGCCAAAGATTCAATATTTTTAGCTTCAAAAAGATACACCAATTATATGGAAGGTATTCTAAATGAAACTGTTGCACTTGCAAAAGGAACCGCAACTTCCTTAAATGATATGTTTGAACACAATAATCAAGTTGATGCTGATTTGATTGAAAGCTTAATGAAAAATTTATTTGATAGTAGTTTATATTCAGCTTATACTTTTTTGTATTTAAAAGATACTTCAGTGCTAGGGGATGCTCAAGGAATTGATAAAAGATACACAAGTTCTGATGGTAAAACTTTTGCTATGATTTATTTTGATCAAACCACTGGAAAATCTGGAGGAATAGAAACGATTCAAACGCCAAATAATTTTGATAATTTAAAGATTATAGAGCAAGTAGAAAAAAACGCTAAATATGGAGATAAAGATAGTTTATTTGTTGGGCCACCAACTAAACTTAACTACGATGGAAAAGATTTTCTAGGTATTAATTTTGGAATGCCTATTTTTAATAATAAAGGTAAATTGATTGGAGTTGCTGGATATACTTTAGATTTTTCTGAAGTTTCTGAAACCATACTTGACCCAAAATTAGATTTTTTTGAAGGGGATTTAAGATTTTTAATGACTGATAAAGGTGTTATTGCCATTCATAAAAATCATAATGCCATTTTAAAAACACTCAGTGATATAAATAAAGATCCCTCTGTGGAGTTAGTCAATAATGCTGTTAAAGAACACAAAACTGTTATAATAGATGATTATGTTGCTTCAACTGGAGATTTAAGCTATGCATCCGTTTCATCTTTTAGTACTGCAAATAATTCAAGTTATTGGAGTATGGTTGTAACTGCTCCTAAAAATTCAGTTTTAGCACCTTTAAAGAAATTAGAAATTATTTTTATCGTTATTTCTTTTTTTATACTACTTGTCATATTGATTATAGTTTATGTCTGCGTTAAAAAAATAGTTGGATCTAGAATTCCTGTCATTTTAAAATCTTTAGAAAATTTCTTTCGTTTTTTAAATCACGAAAAACACGAAGTTGATTTAATTTCAATCAAAGCCGATGATGAACTTGGAAAAATGGGCAAAATGATCAACGAAAATATCCTTGCTACTAAAAAAGGTTTAGAACAAGACAATCAAGCCGTTAAAGAA
>NZ_MJWZ01000004.1:0-57578 GCF_001762535.1 Campylobacter sp. BCW_6889
ATCATTGCTTTTTACTTCTATAGTAGAAACATTTTTTGTTTTATGGTTGATGAAGTCAAAGAATGAAGTTAAACCTGTTTGGATAGCTGTAAGTGGAGAGAGATATTTTGATACGATGAAATAAAGGAGGATGACGCTAAATACTACTACAATAATGACAACAATAGCTTGAATAAATGCAGCTTTATGAATAGGTCCGTTTATAATATCAGCACTTTCAGTAATACAAGCTGTATAAGCAAGAACTTTAGTACAAGTTCCAAGTCTTTCTTTTCCATCAAGTTTATAAGTAAAAAAATTATTATCTCCATTAGCCTTATATGCATTTAAAACAGGAGAATGATCAATAGATGGATTTAATAATTCTTTATTGGTTGCAGCAAATATTTTATTTTTTTGATCAAATAAAAAAGTATTTCCAGGAGTTTTTGCAACTAAATTTTGTAAATTCTCTGATGGTATATCAACACCTAGCACTCCTATGATTTTACCATCTTTATAAATAGCTTTAGAATATGTTATTACATATTGTTTTAAATTTGTATCTAAATATGCTGGCGTAACAAAAATATCATTTGTTTTTAAAGCTTCTTTATACCAATCTTTTGTCTTTATATCTAAATCATCACGCAACTCAGGCATTTTTATGTCATTGGATCTTTGACTGAGTAGAACTTTTCCATTTGTTAAACCTAAATAAATATTTAATGCGTTTATGCTATGACGATAGTGTTTTAATATAGGACCGACATTGTTAATAATATTTTCTTCAGTATTTAAAGATTGATAAGGTAAACTTGTGATATCTTTTTCTAAGTTTTTAGTAAAAAATTGGTTTGTAGAACGGAAATTTTCAACTACAGATTGCGTGGCTTGAAGCAAGTCCATTTGATTTTTAAGAGTGGTTTCATGTAATGAGGTTTTTGTGAAATAAAAACTTACAATACCTAGAACAATTAAGGCAAAAATTGCAATTAAATTTGCAATGAGAGAAAGTTTGATTTTTATACTATTCATTTTTTTCCTTTTTTTGTATTTATTTTTAAATTTAAAATTAAGTCTAGTATTATTTTATCAAAAAAATATAAAATAAACTTTTATTGTAAATAATTATTTAAAAGAAGAAAATTATGGCTTATACTATAAAAGAAGTAAAAAAAGAAACAAAAATTAGTGCTCATACTTTAAGATTTTGGGTTAAAAAGGGTTTGTTTCCTTTTGTTCAAAAAGATGAAAATAGTGTGAAATATTTTTCAAAAAGCGATATAGAATAGGCAAAATGGATAGAATGGCTTAGAATTTCAGGTATGCCAATAGAACAAATCAAACATTATATAAAACTTTGCTCTTTGGGTATAAAAACTGCCAAAGAAAGACAAGAGATGTTAAAGCAAACAAAGAAAAAATTACAAAACCAGATCAAAACATTATAAAGAAAGTGAAAAAGTTTTAAGCAAAAAGATAAAAATTTATGAAGAAATGCTTGCAAATGAAGTCGATAGGTTTAATCCAGAAAGTAAGAACTATCAACCTTGTGATAAATTGCATAAGTTTAAGGGTTGATTTTATATTAAGGGCAAATTTGGGTAATAATATTTTCATTTTTTTTAATAGCATTTTTAAGCTCTAAATTTTTGATATTTTCAAAAAGATCTAAATGCAGTTTTAAAAGCTTATCATTAATCCCATAATACGCCCAAGTTCCTTGACGCCTTACATGCAAAAAACCCGCATCTTTTAAAATTTTTAAATGTCTTGAAAGTCTTGATTGACCCATGTTTAAAAGTTCTTGTAGATCACAAACACAAAGTTCTTTGTATTTTAAAAGATGATACAAAATCAAAACCCTACTTTCATCATTGATCGCTGAAACAATGGTTAAAAATTTTTGCATTTTATTTCCTTAAATTGAATTAATAAAAATTCCAAAAGATATAGCTACGCCTAAAATAATCATAACAAATAAAAATAAAAATTTCATTTTAAACATTTGTTTAAGTAAAATAAGCTCAGGTAAAGAACATCCAGCACCAGCGATTAAAAAACTCATAATCACTCCTTGAGAAATTCCCATTTGTAAAAGTGCTAAGCCTATAGGAATAATAGTTTCTACTCTTAAATAAAGGAAAATTCCTAAAAAGGCAGCTAATATAATGCTTAAAATTTCATTGCCATTTAGGTATTTTTGTAAAATTTCTTGAGGAATAAAACCATGAATAAAAGCACCAATAAAAATTGCCATAACGATATAAGATAATAATTTTTTATAATTTTTCAAACTTTCTTTGAATAATTCTTTATAGTTTATCGTTATATTTTTAGACTTATCTTGAGTATTTGCACAGCATGATTTTTGTTTAAAGACAAGATTGCTAGAATTGTGAGTGGTTTGGGTAAAAATACTTGATTTTGTATTTTTAGGGATATGTTTTAAAAAACTCTCTTCCTTAAATTTAGAAAAAACAAAAGAAATAATAAATATCAAAAATATCAAAAAAACCACATAAGTCAAACTTAACTTTAAATCAAAAGCTACAAAAAGCATGGAAAAAATAATAGGATTAATAAGAGGCGAAGTAAAAAGATAAGCTAAAGCTACACTAAGTTTTACTTTCGCTTCTAAAAAAGCTCTTAAAAGCGGTATAGTAGAACAGGAACAAAATGGCGTTAAAGCACCTAAAAATATAGCTTTAAAATAACTTGAAATTTTATCACCAGCAAGTTGTTTTTTAAAAATTCCTTCGTATTTTTGATTGATAATAGAAACTAAAAAAGAAATAGTTATAAAAAGTACAGAAAGTTCAGTAAATAGATATAAAAACTCTTTGAAAGTATTTAAAAAAGACTGCATTTTTTATCCTTTTAAAAATATTTCCAAAAATATAACATGTATAAATTAATATATTAATATATATTGATATATTAATATATTTCTTAAACGATATTTTTATAGTTATTTCCCCAATCCTCAAGACTTTTTAAGATGGATTCTAAACTATTGCCTAAAGATGTAAGTGAGTATTCAACTCTTGGAGGAACTTCTGCGTAAACTTTGCGTTTGATCAGTTTTGCTTCTTCTAATTCTCGTAAATTTTGTGTAAGGACATTTTGAGAAATGTTTTGATTTTTTGTAGATGAAATGCTTTTTCTCAACTTTCCAAATCTTTTAGTCCCCTGTAACAAATCCCGAATAATTAAAATTTTTCATTTATTTCCTATCAAATTAAGTGTGGTTTCAATAGGGCAAAGAGAATGATATTTTTTCATTATAAATCCTTATTTTTTTAAAATTATAACATATTTTTTAAAAAATTTATCTTATTAAAATACTAAAATAATACAATACTCCTAAAATAGATACTATATTATAAAATAATATCTACTTGATTTTTAGTGGTAAATATATTTATAATTTCAAGATTACATTTTTTATGTAAAAATACTTAAAAAGGAGATATTATGAAAATAGCAATTTTATGTGCAAGCGGTAAAATAGGTAAAGAAATCAGCAAAGAAGCTTTAAAAAGAAATTTAGAGCCAGTATGTTTTGTACGCAATAGCTCTAAAATGAATGAATTTTTACCTCAAGCTAAAATAGTACAAAAAGATCTTTTTGAGCTTGATTCTAAAGATCTGATAGATTTTGATATTATTATCGATGCTTTTGGAGAATGGGAAAATTTAAGCTTACACAAAAAGCACATAGAATATTTGAGTAAAATTTTACAAGGAAGTAAGGCTAAATTATTTGTTGTAGGGGGTGCTGGAAGTTTATATATGGATGAGAATCATACTACAAGACTTATGGATATGCCTGATTTTCCTAAAGAGTATTTGGATATAGCTAAAGCAAGTGCGGAAGTATTGGAATTTTTACGCAATGAAAAAGGCTTTAAATGGATATATGTAAGCCCATCTGCTATTTTTTCACCAGATCTTCCAAAAACTAATCATTATAAAATCATAGGTGAAAAATTTGAAGTTAATGCCAACAATGAAAGTAAAATCAGCTACAGTGATTATGCTAGTGCTATGATAGACATAGTGCTTAATTCTTGCTATGAAAACACACGCATTGGGGTAATAAGCCTATAAATAAAGATTGCCTTATATTTTTAAGGCATCTTTTATTTCTTTTAAATACTTATTTTGAAGTTTTAGATTTTTCTAAAGATTTTATTTAAATAGATAAATATTTTTATTTTAAGTTATTGACTTAGACCTACTCTCATCTTTTATACTTTTAAAAATATTAATTGAAAGGATAAAATGAAAAATTTAAATAAAGCTTCAAATGCTCAAATTATTCTAGTATTTTGTTTAGGGGTATTTGGGATTTTGAGTACAGAACTAGGGATGATGGGTATAATTCCTATTGTTTCTCAAAATTTCAGCGTAAGTATTTCAGATGCGGGTTGGTGTGTGAGTATTTTTGCACTCGTGATAACTTTTTGCACCCCTATTGTCCCGCTACTTTGTGCAAATTTCAATCCTAAAAAACTTATGCTTATTTGTTTAGCTGTGTTTATCTTAAGCTCGTTAACTTCTGCTTTTGTGAGTGAATTTTGGCAATTGCTTATTTTAAGAGCTATTCCTGCTTTTTTTCATCCTATTTATATAGCTCTTGCTCTAAGTATGGTTACAAATTTAGTCGAAGATAAGAAAGAAATTCCAAAAGCTACAGCTAAGATTTTTGCAGCAGTTAGTGCTGGAATGGTTTTGCGTGTACCTATGACTAGTTATTTTGGTGGAAATTTTAGTTTTAAAATGGCAATGTTATTTTTTGTTCCTGATTTTAAAAAAGTAAATTCTGTAAAAATAAGCAAACAATTGCTTATCTTAAGATACCCGCTTTTATGGATTAGCATACTTTGTGTTATTTGTATAAATGCTGGAATTTGGGGTTTTTACTCTTATTTTTCTGATTTTTTGCATAGTGTAGGAAAGATGAATTTTACTTTAATTAGTATTGTATTGGCTATTTATGGTTTTTCAAATATTATAGGCAATTATATAGCCGGAAAGACCCTTGTTAAAAATGCAAATTTTACTTTGATTTTAACACCTTTAATCATAATAGGATTTTATATTTTACTTTTTAGTTTTTATAGTGAAATTATACTTATAATATTTGCCTTTATATTAGGAATTTTAGCAGGTGTGATGAATAACGGCACACATTTTATGATAAGTTATCCCTTTCCAAAGGCTGCTAATTTTAGCAACAGACTTTTTATAAGCGTGGCCAATATTAGGATTAAGCACCGGAACTGTTATTTGTGAACTTGTGATTTCTTTGAGCGATACGCGTTATATTATCGTAAATACTATTGTTTTGTTGATTTTAAGAATTATCATGATTTTTGTAAGAACTAGGATAGAAAAAATGAAATTAAGATTTTAAATTTTTACTTGACTTAGAGTAGCTCTCATGTTTTATAATACTAAAAAAGGAGATAAAATGCAAGAATTAGAAAAAATAGGAATTCATGGAAGTTTTAAAGGCGATAGTAAATTTTTTAGCAAAAATGTAAAAGTTTCTATGATGTTTAAATCAAATGAGTGGAGAAATTTTAGCGGGGCTTTGATTGAATTTGAAGCCAGTGCTAGAAGTGCATGGCATACTCATCCTCAAGGACAAACCTTAATCGTAACAGAGGGTGAAATCATCACAAAAGTTCCAGGGCAAAAAGCCTTTATAGCCAAAAAAGGCGATGTGATAAGCTGTCCTATAGGAGTAAAGCATTTTCATGGTGCAACTAATACAAGTAGTGGAGCACACATAGCACTTACAGGTGAGAAAGAAGGTAAAAATGTAGAATGGCTTGAGCTTGTAAGTGATGAAGAATATGAAAATGCCTTAAAAGAATCAAGAGAGTAAAGAAATTTGTAAATAAAACACAAAAATTTTATAAAAACTTTTATGTTTTTGGAGTATCTTTAAATGCTCTTTTTTATAAACCTTAAAAACCACAAAGGATAAACCATGCAATTAAGACAAAAAGCAAGAGAATTTTTTAAAAACTCTTAGGAGGAGCAAAAAAGGATTAGCTTTTTGCAAGTGATAAAGAGTATTTTATCAATCACATAAATTTTACTTTTGGCGAGAGTTTTGTAAAAACAAATTTGGATACACAAAAATATTTTTTAATCACCCTTGCTTCTACTTTAGCGGTAGGTGGAAAAATAGAGTTTAAAGCTCTATTTCAAGGTGCAATCAAGAACGATATAAGTCTTATTGTTATCAAAGAAGTGATTTATCAAGCTACACCTTATGTGGGTTTTGCTAGAGTATGTGTTTTTAAGCCTTTGTAATAAAGTGTTTAAAAAACTAAATATCGCCTTAGCTCTAACTCCACAAGATCAAGAAAATCGCAAAATAAAAGGCAGGGAAATACAAAATGCTATTTTTGGTGAAGCCAATATCACTAAAATGATAGAATCTACCCCAGAAGATAAAGCTTTTATAAATGATTTTTTGAGTGCGAATTGTTTTGGAGATTACTATACACGCATGGGACTTGATCTAAAAACTAGAGAGCTTTTAACCCTTGTGTATCTTATCTCACTTGGTGGGCTAGATAATCAAGTAAAAGCTCACATACAAGGCAATCTTAATATGGGGCAAAGTAGAAAAGAGTTGCTAAATGTCATTGCAGCTCTTATTCCATATATTGGCTATCCAAGGGCTTTAAATGCCCTAAATTTGCTTGATGATATTAAAAAGTAGAATGCAAGCAATAAATATTTATTGTAAATTGAGCTTAGAAGTTATTTGTAAATTAGTTTTATCAAAAAACTTGCAATCATTTTAGTATGCTTTTAAGCTCATTTAGATATTCTTGTTGTGTTTTTAGATTTTCTTCTAAAGAATTTAAAATCTCTTCACTAGTTCTTAGGATTTTTTCTTCTTTTACATTTGGATTTTTAGCACTTAAATCATAATTTCTTTCTTCAAGCTCTTTTTTGCTAAGCAGCCAAGAATTAGCAGTGATTTTTCTTTCTTTGTAGCATTTTAGAAATTCTTTAAAATGTGCGTATTCTAAAGGCTTGTTTTTAGTAAGCTTGTAAGGTGGTATAAGCTCGTAGTAATACACCTTATCATCATTTGCTTTTAAAATACTATTTAAGCCTTTTGAGAAAAAAAGCACATTTGTTTTTACCGCACTATAAGGCAAAAAGACTCCACTAGGCAGGCTTAAAATACATTCAAGATTATAATTTTGCACTAAATCAGCCTTTACGCTCACAAAGGCATTTGAATTTTGAAAAAGCACACCTTCAGGCACGACAACCGCACATCTAGCATTGTTTTTTAGTGATTTTAAAATGTGTTGCAAAAACAAAAGCTCCGTAGCATTTGAAGCAACTGTAAAATTGTTTTGAATTTGCTCTTTTTCTTTACCGCCAAATGGTGGATTTGCAAGTATCACTTCATATTTATCACTTTCTGTAATATCTGTAATTTTCTTACTTAGCGTATTTGTTTTTATTATATTTGGAGATTTTACCCCGTGTAAAATCATATTCATCACGCCCATTGCATAGCTTAGCGGAGTTTTTTCCTTGCCAAATAAAGCATCATTGTGTAAAAACTCTAGCTCTTCTACACTCAAACTAGCCTTTGTTTTTCTACTCTCATCTTTATATAAAATATGTAAAAAACTCTCAACCAAAAAGCCACAACTCCCACAAGATGGGTCGTAAATCCTTTCTTTTGCTCTAGGATTTATCACTTCCACCATAGCCTTTATCAAAGGGCGTGGCGTGTAAAACTCTCCGCTATTTCCACCATCACTACCCATATCTTTAAGCAGTTTTTCATAAACTTCGCCCAAAGCAAACACATCACTTTCTTTACTAAAACTAAGCTCATCAATGATATTTATCACTTCTCTTAAAGTATGCCCATTTGCAATGCGATTATCTATAAACTCAAAAATTCCACCAATTTTATACTCAATGCTTTTAAAATCTTCATTGTTTTTAAAGTTTTTAAGATAGACAAAAAGCTCTTTATTTACAAAATTAAGTAAATCTTACCCACTTAAAGCCTTGTTAAAATCAATCTTTCCTTCGCTTGTTTTTGGTGTTGCCCATACCTTCCAGCTAAATTTTTCTTCTAAAATGCTTTTATATTCTTGATTGTTTAAGATTGCTTCAAGCTTTAATTCTTCTTCATAATCATCTAAAAATTTTAAAAAAAGTATCCAGCTAATTTGTTCTGTATAGTGCATAGCACCGCTTATACCATCATCTCTTCTTAAAATATCTGTGATTTTATCTATTTTATTTTGCATTTTCTTCCCTTAAAGCCTTTAAAATAATTTTATCAAAGTCTAGTTTTATTTTTGTATATTTTTGTTTTTGAACTGCAATATGTTAAAAAATCAAAAATTTTTAACATATCAAGCCAATGTGTTAAAATTTGGCAAATTTTTTAACATTATAATTCTCCCTTAAAAGCCTTATCAAGCAAGGATTGCTTAAGCTCTTCATAATCTTCTTTTAGTTCTTTGGTGCAAAGCTCTTTTAAAGCCTTTGCCTTTTCAAAGACAAAATCTAAATGCTCTGCGATTTGCTCTTGCTCTTTGAGTGGTGGTAGCGGGATTTGTAGGGATTTGATAAAATCTTTAGAAACCCTTTTATGCCCTATAGCTCCTGTCATATTTAAAATACCATTTTGAATAAACCATTCTGTCTTAAAAAACCACAATAAAAACTTAGAATAAACATTATCATTCACTTTAATAATATGCAATTCTGTAGTTCCAGCACCAAAACCATTTTTAAGATTATCAAAAATTACAGATTTTTTATTTTCGAAACAAGGAGTAATTTTAGCTAAACCTATATCCCCTTGTCTAAAATGCGTAAAACCTTTTTTTATATACCCCCACTTTTTAATTGTGTAAGAAAATTTATTATCATATCCACCTAAAATTTTATCCATAGATACAAAAGATACATCAAGTTCATCATCGATTTTATTTCTAGGATTAATTTCGCAAATCTCCCCTAAACTTTTCCATTCCCAAAATTGCGGGAGTTTGTAGTTTTCTTTGGTGTTGTCTTTTAAAGGATTGAAAGCTTTTTGTAAAGCAATTTGTATAAGCTCATCAATATTTGCTAAATTTTCTTTTGCTTTTTTGATATTTTCATCAATCTTACTAAAAGCAAAATCCAAAATCCCCACTATCCTTTCTTGCTCTTTTGGTGGTGGTAGCGGGATTTGTAAATTTTCTAAATCAGCAAATCTTAAATTATTTATATTAGAACCTTTAGAAATATTCAAAATATAATTTTTATAAAAACTACTTTTTAAATAAAAAGCTAAAAATTTATGAGAAATATTTAAATTATTAATTCTAAATAATCCACAAAAAGCCCCGAAGGTAAAGTCATTTAAATCATTTAAACGTATATTTTTTCCAACAATATGCTTACTTCCGCTACTCATTGCAAATAATATATCATTGTTTTGAATAATCTTATCAACCGCTAATTCTTTGGGGATTATTTGCAAATCATCTAAAATTAATTCATTTTGAATATTATTTGCTCTCAATAAATACACGGACTTTTCATCTTTTATGGATAATAATTGCTCTTTTTTATAAGAAACTCCTCTTATAAAAAAGCCTATACTTCCAAGCGTTTTAACTTCCCAACCCTGCGGTAAATTTTTCATTTTATTGTCCTAAGCCATCATAAAAATAATTTAATATATAGTCTTCAAAATCATCGTAAAGATTTTTTTCTTTTAATATGTTGATTATATCATCGGCCGTATGTTCTTTAAATTTATCTAATGCTTGTTCTAGTGTTAATTCTTTATTTTCAAAATTAATAAATCCACATTCATGAAGTTTTTTAGAAATGATTCTAGGTAGCCCAAATTCTTCAAGAGTATAAACCACAGATGGCAAAAAGACATTTGAAAGCTTTGTAACAAAACTTGAAATATCTACCCCTTTTTCAGGATAGAGTATTTTTTGTAAAGTGTTAATATCGGAAAATAGTGATGCAATTTTAAAAGCTACATGATTCTCAAATTTAAAAAAATCATCCAAATCAATTCCCATATCTTTAATAAGTTTTGGTAGCGGTTTAGTCCAATTTTGTGATAATTTTTTTACCAATTCAATATTATTTATATTACTAGTATTATTAATGTTATTGCAATGAAATTCTCTTATAGATGCAATTTTAGATAAGATATACCATTTGTCAGGTTCATCATTAAATAAATATGTAAAAATTTCATAATTAAAATCTTCACTTTGTAGTATTTGAATTATTTTTATAATAACTTCTAAATCATTTTTTAACAATGTTTCTTTTTTAAGCAAATTGAATTTATCTTTTCCTATTAATTTTATTATTTCTAGTTGATTATTTTTAACTTCTGCTTGTATATTATCGGGAATTTCATTATTTATCTCATCATTAATAGATAAAGATTCTGATTTGATTTCTACATCTAATATCTTTTCTTGATTATCATCTTCGTTTGGAGATTCAAATAAATATACTTCGCCTATAAAATATTTAAACATTCTTCCGCTTCTACCTATAATATTTTTATAAGTCAGATGGTTTATCTTTTTTGATCCATTTTTTTTATCCCATAAAATAAGATTTTTTGCTGGAATATTAACCCCTTCTATTAAGGAAGAGGTAGAAACAATGGTTTTTAGTGAATCTTTTTCCTCAAATAATCTTACTTGCAATTGTGATAGACATCTATGAAGCTTTCCGTGATGTATTCCCACGCCGACTTTTAATATATCATTAAGGTAATACTCACCGTAATGTATAGATAGCCATTTTACAAAATTTTCTAATAAAGCATTTGATTTTTCTATGATGATATTTTTTGTCAAAATTTTACAAACCGTCTTTATACTGTTTTGACTTTGAGTATAAACTAGAGTTTTTTCATCTTTTTTTACTATTTCTAGAATTTTTTCTTCTTTTTTAAAATCCTTATTCTTATAACATTTATTAATATGAATAAAAACAGTATTGAAATCAAGGCATTCAAATTTCATTCCTTTACAAAGAATACTATTTTCATTTTTTATCTTATCTATATTAGGACAAATGTAATATCTTTGATCAGAAATACCCATATATTTCAAAATAGCATTTTGCAATGGAGCAAATCTTTCATTTCCGTATTCCTTTGATATTTTATAAAACTCATCAACTATAAAAAAATCAAGTCTGATATTTTCTTTATTAATAAATGAAAAATATTCAACTGCTCTTTCTGGAGAAAAAATAAAGATATTGTTATTTTTTAAATCGGTCTGTTGGGTGGTTGTGATTATGTTATAGCTATAAAATTTCCTTACAAGTCTTCTTCTAGCTTCATCTAATAAAGAAATTGTAGGGACAATGATTAATACATTTTTTGGTTTTTTCATAGCTATTAGAGCATCGATAATAAAGCTTTTGCCAAAACTTGTTGGAGCAGAAAGAATAAGACTTTTATCGCTTAAAAGTCTTTTTAAAACTCTTGATTGTTCTCTATGTAAAACTTTTGGTTCATCTTCTCCGATATTTGCTTTAAAACATTCTAGTAAGAATTTGTCTTCTAAAATTGAAGTATCTTGATTCATATAGGGATACAACCCAAATTGTCTGATAAGATGATTTAATATAGGTGGATATAAAGCTTTATCTTGAATTTCATCAAGCAAATAAAAAAGCTTTTCTTTAGCTTCTGTTTCTTTGTTGTTATCATTTAGATTTTCATATATCTTTACACATTCATCAAAAATTTTTTCACTGGTCATTTGGCTACCTCTAGTTTTTTGACGAAATCGCATTTGATTTTTTCTTTATCTGGCACAGGAAATAAAATGATATGAAATTTTATTTTTTCTATCTTATGCACATTGTTTAGCTCATTGGTAATTTTTGTAATAGCTTGTTTTGCTTTCTCTTGATGAAAATTTACTATTTTTTGTTTATATTCTTCTGATAACTCGCTATATGTTTTAGTTGTCTCGCATTGATAGATGATTGATATTGGAATATGCAAGATATTCTTTAGTTCATCTATGGAAGTATCTTGTTTTAAAACTCTTTTTATTTTATCTATACTTTCTTTAGAGATTTTATCTTTGATAAAAGATTCGACATCATTTATATCCATAATAATAGACTTTTCTTTATTTAGCTTGTCTTTTACTAAAAGATTTTTAATGGATTTTATAGCTTCATTAATTGCTTTGTTTATATCTTTGTAAAATTTAGATTCACCTAGCCACAAATGACATTCTTGATTTTCTATAGTTAAATGAACGCTATCTGCACCCTTTGCATAATCATTGGCATTTTGTTTATAAAAAATCTTAGGCACAATAGGCAAGGCATTATAATATTTTTTCATAATACCATAAAGAAAAATTTCTCCTATTTCTCCTTCTCCTTTATTCAAATTTTTGATAGAATCTTTTATCAAAGAAAATGGTTCTTCTCTTAAGGCATCCTTTTCTGCTTTTGATAAAGCGGTTTCAGCCAATGTATTCATGATATAATCATTAAATTTCTCAAATCTCCACTTACCTTCTTCATAATCATTGATTAATGATAATAAAAATTTGTTGCATAAATCATTTATTGCATAATCAAAACAAATTTCAAACTTAACATTATCTTTATTTTTCACATAAGTGTTTATTGTTGTTATATTTTCTATCTCTTTGCCCTGCATAAATCTCCCTTTGTAAATCATAAAAATTTTATCTTAATTTTTTTAATTACCCCGCGTAAAGCTCTCTTTGTAAAGTAGCAAAACTTTGCATAAGTTCATTTATTCCGCCAAATTCAATACTAGGTTCTTTTATATTTCCTAAAGAACTTAATTCAATTAATGGTTTTAAACCTTTTTCAAATTCTTCAATACCTACATTTTCGTATTTATCTAATAAAAAATTCATAAGTCTTAAGGCTTTTTCATTGTGAAAGGATTTTAAAAAAGAGCTATTTTTTACATTTTGCACACGCTCTTTTCTTGTTTTTAGCTCAACGTTAAAGCTTAAATGCGCTAAGACATCATACAAATCGCAATCCTTTTCAAATATCAATGCCAAATCCTGTAAACTATCCTTTGAAATTCCATCATTTTCTAGCTTTTTTAAAAACTCTTTTCTAGTATTTAAATCACTCCAAATCTCACGCAATTTTGCTTCATTTTGATAATATTTTGCTAATTTTCCAAAAAGAAATTCCAAAAACTCTTTAGCATCTAAAGGTTTATCGTTTTCTCCGATATAACTTGTTTTTATATCATAAATCGCAAGTTTTGTACCTTTAATATGCACAGTAATTTTTTCTTTTTTCTTTATTTTGCTTTCATTTTCATTTTTGTTATTTTCTTTTTTACTTTCTTCTTCTTTTTGCTCTTTGTTATCTTCGTTATCTTCTAGTATTCTTTGTCCGTCCCATTTTGGGTCATAAAAAAGCTTTGTCGCTCCTACAAAATCTATAATAGTAAAAAAGTCTTTACCTTCATACACCCTAGTTCCACGCCCAATAATTTGCTTAAACTCTATCATAGAGCCAATATTTGCTAAAAGCACGATATTTCTTACATTTCTTGCATCAATGCCTGTTGTTAGCATTTTTGAACTAGTTAAAATTACTGGAAAGGCTTTATCATTATCTTGAAAACTTTTTAAGTAGTTTAGCCCGATTATTCCTTCATCGCTTGTAACACGCACACAATAATCATTATGCTTTATGCTTTTATGCTTGTCAATAGCTCTTTTTATCTCGCTCGCATAAGCTTGATTGACACAAAAAACAATCGTTTTATCCATAGTATTTATAAGCTTTAAAAGTTCTTTTGCAATAAATTCATTGTATTGTGGAATGCTTATATTTCTTTCAAATTCTTTTATATCAAAATGCCCTTTTTCAAGTTCTCCTTCAATGATATCATTAGGATTATAGGTATAACCACCGCTTAAACTTGTAGTAACTAATTTTACTTTATAAGGGGTTAAAAAACCATCTTCAATCCCATCTTTAAGGCTGTATTCATAAACACTTTCGCCAAAATATTTATAAGTATCTACATTATCTTTTTGCTTAGGCGTTGCAGTAAGTCCTAAATGCGTAGCACAA
Organism: Campylobacter sp. BCW_6889; assembly: GCF_001762535.1. NCBI lineage: Bacteria > Pseudomonadati > Campylobacterota > Epsilonproteobacteria > Campylobacterales > Campylobacteraceae > Campylobacter > Campylobacter sp. BCW_6889. The sequence continues at coordinate 14,143 of NZ_MJWZ01000004.1, forward strand.
GAAAAATGCTCTAAAACTTCCTTCCAACTACCTTCCTCATTTGCCCCACCTCTATGGCATTCATCAATAATCACAAGGTCAAAAAAGTCTTTTGGAAAAAGCAAATAAAATTTATTTTCTTCATCGTTTATATCACTTTCAGCACTTAGACTTTGATAAATCCCAAAATACACATTTGCAGATGGAAGAGTGAGTGATTTTTTAAGCTCTTTTGTATCAATCTTTCTACAATCTTGCTCAATATAATTAAACTCGCCTAAAGCTTGGTCTCTTAAGCTTACTCTATCGCTTAAAAATAAAATTCTTGGCTTTTTATCTTTATTATTTTTATTCCATCTAGCTTCAAGCAAACGATAACATAAAGCAAAAGCAATCGTAGTTTTTCCTGTACCAGTAGCAAGAGTTAGCAAAATTCTATCTTTTTGCTCAATCAAAGCCCTTATCACTCTTTCAACGGCTATTTTTTGATAATACCTTAATTCTTTTTGTGGGATAAATAAGTCTTTTTGTGTAAGAAGTTTGTGTTGCCATTCTTTTAAATTCCCAAAAACACGTTCAAATAAAACTTGCGGACTAGCAAAATTTTGCACATACTCGCCCCTTGCATTTTGCATATCGTATTCATAAATCTTTTCTCCATTTGTGCAATACACAAAACGCACATCTAAATTTTTTGCATATTCTTGTGCTTGAGAAAGTCCATCAAGCGGGTCTTTGCTTAATCTCTTTACTTCAATGATAGCTAGGTGTTTGTTTTGAAATTTAAGTAAATAATCAACGAATTTTCTTTGCCCTCTTTTGCCGCCTATGAGTTTTTTTCCTGCATTAAAATAGTATTCTCTTATTATGTTTTCTTCATTCCATAAAGCTAATTTTAATTTCTCATCTATAATTTTAACCCTTGTATCCTGCTCTGAAAAATTCATTTTTAACCCTAAATTAATTTTAAAACAATAATAACATATTTTAATTTGAATAACGGTTACTTTACAATTTTCTTAAAATTTTGCAATATTTTTTTACATTTTTTCGATAAGAAAAAAGCTTAAAGTCATTCTTTTTTGCTACAAATTTGGTGTTTTTGTGAAATAAATTTTCAAGCTTTTTTCTTGTTTTTTTAATTTGTTCAAGTGAAGTAGTATTAAAAGAATTTAAGATAATTTTTATTTCTTTTTGCTTTAAAAAGTTTAGAATATCAGTATTTTGTTTACCTAGCCAAATTTCAAAACCAAATTTAAGTCCGACTTTAAAACTAAGCATATCAAAAAGTGTTTCACGCATAGAATTTAACAAATAATTTGACATTATAAATTGTTTTCTTAAAAGAGCTTTTTCTAATTTTGTAAAAGTAAAATAAAACTCATTGCATATTTCATCAAAATCTTTTTCTGTTGGTTTCTTAATGCAAAAAACATTCTCATTTTGAGTTTTCTTAAATCTTTGATCTTTATCTATAAGCGCTTTGCTTAAAGGTTCAAATTTATAATAATGTTTCAATGATTTTAAGGGGATAAATTTAAAGTCTATTCTCACTCCATTTTTAAAAATTACCAAAAAACTCACCCAATTTTTAGGCAAATCAGCTTTATAGAATTCAAAGCTTTCAGGCGCTTGATAAAATAAAATTTTTCCAAAATTTTTAATAAATTTAGGTAATTTTGCTTTTTTGATATCTTTGCTTTTGTTTAGGTTTAATAATTTTCTCAAATTTTTAGATTTTAGAAAAAATGAAATATCATAATCTTGATATTTATCCTTTTTAGCTTTCTTATTTACTCTTGAACCTTCAAGTGTTATAAGACGAATTTGTTTATAAATAAAAGCAATATTTTTAATTTTTTCTAAAATTCTTTTTTCGCTTTGCATCTAAAAATTCCTTTTTAAAAAATCTTAAAAGTTTTATATTTATATAATAATGATTTTTATCCATTTTGATATATTTTAAAAATATTAAATTTTCATAAATTTTTTATATTTTAAAATTTCTAAAGATTTTTAACATTATAAAAAAATACGTTAAAAAATCAAAAAATTTTAACACATCAAGTATTTTTCTAATTTTTAAAAAATTATTTTCTCTCTTGACTTATAGCTACTCTAATATTTTATAATTATAAAAAATCAAAAAAAGGAGCGAAAATGCAATATAAAATTTTAGAAAACAATCGCATTGCAAGTAAAGGCTATGCAATGCTTAGCAAGGATGCGAAATTCACAGCCTTTGAATTTAGTCGCCATGCTATTGGCGATAATGATATTTTGATTAAAATCCTATATGCAGGCATTTGTCATAGCGATATTCACACCGCAAGAAGCGAGTGGGGAGAAGCTACTTATCCTTGCGTGCCCGGCCATGAAATAGCAGGAGAAGTGATTGCTGTGGGTAAAAATGTGAGTAAATTTAAAGTAGGAGATTACGCAGGGGTTGGTTGTATGGTAAATTCATGCGGTGAGTGCGATGCTTGCAAACGCTCACAAGAGCAGTTTTGCGAAAATGGCAAAACCATCTTTACTTACAATAGTTGCGATGTATTTCATGGCAATGAAAACACTTATGGGGGCTACTCAAACAACATAGTTGTAAGTGAAAAATTTGCCATTTGTGTGCCAAAAAATGCACCGATGGATAAGGTTGCACCTTTGCTTTGTGCGGGCATTACCACTTACTCGCCTTTAAGATTTTCTAAGATAAAAGAAGGTTCAAGCGTTGCTATAGCAGGATTTGGCGGACTTGGTATGATGGCTGTAAAATACGCTGTTAAAATGGGTGCAAAGGTTAGTGTTTTTGCTAGAAATGAAAACAAAAAAGCCGATGCTTTGGCTATGGGTGTAAGCTCATTTTACACAAGCACTGATAAAAACGCCGTAAAAGAACGCTTTGATTTAATCATCTCAACCATTCCAACGCCTTATAATCCTGCAATTTATTTGGATTTGCTTAAATTTGGTGGCGAAATGGCTATAGTTGGCTTACCTCCTGTGGAAGATAAGGTAAATATAGGCATAAATGAGCTTGTACATAAGGCAGGTAAGAAGGTTTATGGTTCGTTAATTGGCGGTATTGCTGAAACTCAAGAAATGCTTGATTTTTCTTTAAAACATGGAATTTATCCAGAAACCGAGCTTATTACCCCACAAGAAATCGATAAAGCTTATGAAAATCTAACCTCAGGAAAGGCTAAATTTCGCTATGTTATTGATATGACAAAAGAATAATTTAATACTTATCAAAAACTACATCGCTAATGTCAAATCCCCTTTGCTTAGCGATGTCTAAAAGCTCTTTTGTGCTTTTTTCATCTATTATATTTCTTGCTAAAATCCAAAGGTATTTTTTATCAGGACTACCCACAATGGCAACTTTATACTCGCTATCAATAAAAATGATTTCATAATTTACCTTATTAAAAAGGTTCATAAAGATGTTAAATCTCACTGCTAATTGCCTATTTGAAACGATTTTTGCCTTGCCTTTTATACTTGAAATTTCATTTTCTTTACTGCAAAAATTCTCAATCTCTACATAAGGAACACCATTTTTATATTTAAGCTCGTATTTTGCCTTTGAATTTAGGCAAGATTTTTGAAAAAAGGCGGGTTTTCTAGCCATTTCAAGCCATTCTCCCATATAATTTTGTAAAGAAAGTTCGCCAATTAATTCAAGCATTTTTTTCCTTTTTGTCTTTCTCGCCCCATTTGCACATAGCTTGTAAAATGGGAATTAAACTTTGTCCGCGTTTGGATAAGCTATATTCTACCTTGGGTGGAATTTGAGCGTATTCTTTTCTGATAATTAAACCATCATTTTCTAGTTCTCTTAAGGTATTGGTTAAAGTTTTAAAAGATATGGAGCTTAAAAAGCGTTTGAGTTCATTATAACGCACGATTTCATAGCGAAATAAGCAGTATAAAATACTCATTTTATATTTTCCATTAATTAATGCTAGAGTATAGTTAAATCCACATTCTTCGAAATTGCACTGAGAATTCTCTTTAGTCATTTAACATTCCTTTAGTATAGTATCTTACTTTATTTCCTGTATTGAAAATGATATTATGCTAAGTTATAATTGTATCATAAAATTTAAAAAAGGATAAAAATGAAAAATATACTCTTGCTTAATGGTGCTAAAGAATTTGGAAGTTCAAAAGGACAGCTTAATTTGACATTGCATAATCATGCTTTAGAAATTTTAAAAACATTAGGATACGAAGTAGATCAAACTCACATAGATCAAGGATATGATCCTAAAGAAGAGATACAAAAATTTATAAAAGCTGATGCTGTGATCTATCAAATGCCAGCTTGGTGGATGGGCGAGCCTTGGATAGTTAAAAAATATATCGATGAAGTGTTTGGTTTGGGTGCTGGAGTGCTTTTTAAAAATGATGGAAGAACTCATGAAAATCCTAGTAAAAACTACGGAAAAGGTGGCTTAGATCATGGTAAAAAATACATGTTTTCTCTCACTTGGAATGCACCTCTTGAAGCCTTTAATGATAAAAATGAATTTTTTGAAGGAAAGGGTGTAGATATGGTGTATTGGCATTTGCATAAGGCTCATGAATTTATAGGTATGAAAGCTTTGCAAACTTTTATGTGTAATGATGTGGTAAAAAATCCTCAAGTGGAAAAATATCTAAACGAGTATGAATTACACTTGAAAAAAATTTTTGCTTGAGAAATAATGAACTTTTTAAAATTTATTAGCCTTGCATAGTATAATATAAACAATTATGATTAAAGGAAATAATATGCAATATTTAACTTTAGCAAATGGTAATAAAATGCCTATTTTAGGTTATGGAGTATTTCAAATCGATCCTAAAAAAACCCAAGCTTGCGTAGAAGATGCTTTAAGCGTTGGATATCGTCTTATCGACACAGCTTCAATTTATAATAATGAAGAAGCCGTAGGATCTGCAATCAAAGCAAGCGGGATAAAACGTGAAGAACTTTTTATCACCACTAAGCTTTGGGTGGATAAAACAAACGAAAAGCTAGCAAAAAAGGCCTTTGAAGAAAGCCTTAAAAAATTAGGACTTGATTATATTGATCTTTATTTTATACACCAACCTTTAATGATACTTATGGAGCATGGCGTGTGATGAGTGAAATTTATAAAGAAGGGCTTAGTAAGGCCATAGGCGTGAGCAATTTTTACCCTGATCGTCTTGTTGATTTTTGCTTGCACAATGAAATCAAACCCATGTTAAATCAAGTAGAATGCCACCCTTTCCATCAACAAAACTCGGCTCAAAATACTATGAATAAACTAGGTATTACCATGCAAGCTTGGGCTTCTTTTGCTGAAGGGCATAATAATCTTTTTAATAATATCACTTTGCAGCAAATTGGTGCAAAGCATGGAAAAAGCGTAGTTCAAGTCGTTCTTAGATGGCTCATAGAAAGACAAATCGCCGTGATACCAAAAACTCTAAGTAAAGATAGAATGAAACAAAATTTTAATGTTTTTGATTTTAGCTTAGACATGCAAGATAAAGAAAAAATCACTTCTTTAGCTTCAAATGCGTATCAAATTTTAAACCATCATGATACCGAAAGAGTAAGCTTTTTATCAAGAAATTTAAACAAATACTAAGTAAAAGCCTAAAAAGGCTTTTACCCTGCAATCACATTACTATAAAGTAACACACTTGCATTTTATTGTATTTTTTATTACATAAAAATTCTACAAATCTTATTAAGGGTATTATAATAAAAATAAAAAAGGAGTTTGCATGCAAGTAAGATGGCTTTTGGCTTGGGTGTTTTTCTTAATAGGGCTTATTGCCTATATGGATAGAACAAATATTTCCATGGTGGCTTCTTTTATGATGGAAAGTTTTAATATTAATAAAACCGAATTTGGTTTGCTTAATTCTTTATTTTTCATTGCTTATGCTTTAGCACAAATTCCAAGTGGGGCTTTGATACAAAAATTTGGAAACAAAACTATGACTATAATTAGTTTAATGCTTTGGTCTTGTTTTACTATTTTAACTCCTCTTGCAGGAACTTTTTTTATCTTATGTATAGTGAGGTTTTTATTTGGCTTAGGTGAAGCTCCTATTTATCCTAGCAATGCAGCTTTTAATAATAATTGGTTTGGAAAAAAAGAAAAAGCAAGAGCCGCTTCTTTTTTGCTAACTGGTTCTTATTTTGGTCCAGTAATTGCTCCTTTTGTTTGTGTTTGGCTTATTGAACATTATGGATGGCATAGTGTTTTTTATGTTTTTGGATTTATAGGACTTTTAATCGCTTTATTATTTTATTTTTTAGCCAGTTCTTCTCCTGAAAATCATAAATTCATCAAAAAAGAAGAATTAGAATTCATACAAAAAGAAAGATTTATTACGAAAAAAGAAAAAATACCTTGGAAAAAATTCTTAAGCAATAAAGAATTTTATGCTTTAGGTTTGGCTTATTTTTTTAGTGCTTATATCACAGGACTTTTTATAGTTTGGCTTCCTAATTTTTTACAAGAAGCTAAGGGGCTTAATCTACAAGAACTTGGTTTTTTGGCTTCCTTACCTTGGATTATGATATGTCTTTTTGTTGCCTTTGGAGGAATTATAAGTGATAAAATACTCAAAAAAACTGATAACTTTATCAAAGCAAGAACTTTATTGGCAATGTTGGGTTTTTTAATGTTTGACATTTTAATATTGGCTATGGTTTATTCTTCTAATAACGCTCTTAGCATACTCAGTCTTTCTTTAGGTTTTGGTTTTATAGGTCTACCTATAGTAGTCTCTTGGGCTGTAGCGGCTGATAAGGGAAGAAATCAAGCTGCTTCGGTGAGTGCTTATATGAATTTATGTGGGAATTTAGGTTCTGCTTTATCACCTCTAATTATGGGCTTTATGGTACAACATTGGGGCTGGAATGTAGCTATATTTTTTAATATTATTCCTGCTAGTATAGCCTTAATAGCCTTTTTATTTGTCAAACCACAAAACGCTTTAAACTAAATTTACAAAGGAGAAAAAATGTTTATTTTAAAACAAAGAATTCAAAAATGTGACGAAGAGCTTATGAAGCTTTGTCAAAAGGTTTGTCCTTCAACTATAGGACATATGCAAGATCATGGTTTTATTAGAAATTTAAAAGCCTTACATGAAGGCGTAAAAATTGTTGGCAATGCCTTAACAGTAAGAATACCTCACATGGACTCAACTGCTGTTCATAAGGTGTTTGATTTGGCTAAAGAAGGTGATATAGTCGTTATTGATACAAATAAAGATTATGAAAGAGCGCCTTTTGGAGAGCTGGTTTGCTATAGGGCTAAAACAGCCAAAGTTGGGGCTGTGATCGTTGATGGTGCTATTACGGATTTTAATGCCATTAAAAATTTAGGAGTTAATGTATATTATAGACAGGTTTCTGCTTTAACGACTAGGATTAAAGGTATAGAAGGAGCTATAAATGTTCCTATTGCTATTGATGGAGTTGTTGTCAATCCTGGAGATTTAATCTTAATCGACGATGATGGAATTTTAGTATTAAATCCTGAATTTGATGATATTAAAAATCTAGCCACAAGAGCCATAGCCATACAAGAAGGAGAAGCTGATATTAAAGCAAAGATGGATAAGGGTATGGCTTTGAGCGAACTTTTAGGAGCTAATGATTATTTTAAGGATGCCAAATGAAAATCGCACTAGCGCAAATTAAAACAAGCTCTAAATGGCAAGAAAATTTAGAAAAAATTTTAAAACTTTTAAATGAGGCTAAAAAGCAAGAGGCTCATTTGGTGGTTTTTCCAGAAACTTGCATGGCCTTTGTTCCAAGTGATGGGAGTGTGAATTTTCAAGATATAGCTCAAGATATACAAGATGAATTCGTTCAAACCATACTAAAAGAGAGTGAAAAATTAAAACTCGCTGTGGTTTTTGGTTTTTTTGAAAAAGGCGAAATCAAGGTTAAAAACTGTGTGCTTTTCGTCAATTCAGGAAAAATTCTTCACAAATACCATAAAACCCATCTTTACAATGCCTTTTCTTATAATGAAAGCAAGGATATAGAAGAAGGACAAAATCCCATCAAAGCTTTTGATACCCCTTGGGGTAAAATGGGCATGATGGTTTGTTATGAGCTGCGTTTTCCAGAAATCGCTAGAAGCTTAGCCTTACAAGGTGCAAAACTCATCTTAGTGCCTACAGCTTGGGTAGATGGAAAGCTTAAAAAAGAGCATTTTTCTTTACTTTCTCGTGCTAGAGCTTTGGAAAATACTGTATTTTTATGTGCTTGTTCTCAAACAAAAAATATCTACACAGGAGAATCAGCACTCATAAGTCCTTTAGGCATAGAACTTATCAAAATGGGTGAAGAAGAAGCTCTAGCCTTTGCTCAAATTGATTTAGAAGAAATCGCTCAACTAAGAAAAACTTTGCCTTGCTTAGAGCAAAGACGCAAAGAACTTTATGAATTATAAACTCAAGGCTTTTTAGCCTTGAAAATCTTTTAAAATTTTTTAATATTAAAGCATTTTTTAAAGGATTGAAAAAGTATTTTTGTGTAAAATCATTTTTTTTATAAGGCAGATTATGAATCAAGAAAATATCAATGAATTAAAAGACTTTAAGCAACAATTTTTTTTTGATAATGGACTTTTTAAAAAAATATTTAGGGGTGATAAGCACTAGTATTATTTTTGTAAGTTTTGCTTTGGGAGCTTGGATTTTAACTGAGTATTATATTTTCAATGCCCATTTTATTCCTGATTTCAACAAGGATTTGATTTTTTCTAATATTTTTTTAATAGCATGGATTGGATTTATATTTATTTCATTTTTTCTTATTTTGTATCTTGCTCCTTTAATACTTTTTAATAATTTTTTAAAAAATACCCATGCTAAATTTAAAACAATAGGCTTTTATTTCTTAACTCCAATAGCCTTAGCCAATATTTTATTAATATTTCTATTTTACAAATTCCTTAATGCTATGTTAGGAAGCATTATAATTTTTATTGTAATACCTCTATTTTCATCCTTACTTTTTTATATAAAATTTAAAAACCAAGCTTACAATAAAAAAGAATTTTTAGCTAATGCTATAGAATTTTTCCTAGCTTCATTTACATATATTTATGGATTTTTTTCAATCTATCAATTTTTAAGTACAAATATCATAGCTTTATTTTACTTTTTTTTAATTTATCATTTATTGATTTATTTATTTTATAAATTTATCTATGAAAAGCAGTATTTAAAAGCTATGCCCATATCTTTTATACCAGCTTTTATTTTTTTACTTGTGCTTTTAAATCCTTATATTATTAGAATAAGTAAAATAGGTAATTACAACCAAAGTTTCGCACTTTATAATAAAACCGAAGTTAAAGAATTATTAAATTCCAAACATATTCCCATTTTTAAAGAAAACAATGCAACTTTATTTGTAAAAGATTTATATATAGTTTCAAATCTTGGAGAAAAGTATTTGATTAAAAACCATCAAAATGAAACTTTTACCCTAAATAAACAAGATATTTTCAGTCTTTTAGATAAAATTTAATAAAGGTAAGGAAAATGAAAGAGCGTTATTTGTTCATCTTGCTTTTTATCGCAATGTTTTTATGGGGCTCATCTTGGCCTACTTCTAAAATTCTAACCCAATACTCAAGCCCGCTTATTATTACCTTTTGGAGATTTTTTTTCATCACCATAGGCTCTATACTTGTGCTTATGCTTTTAAAATTGCCCTTTAAAATTCCAAAAAATATCTTTAAATGGATTTTTTTAGCAGGAATTTTAAATGCCCTTTACACCCTTGTGTTTTTCACTGCCCTAAGTCATGGTGCAGCAGGTAAAGGTGGTGTTTTGGTTACAACTATGATACCTATTATCTCCTATCTTTTTTTATGATTAGCATAGCTTTAAACAAAAATGAAAAATTAAATCAACATATCAAAAAAAATCAAGTTCTTGGTTTGATCTTGGGTTTAATCTCTGGTTTTTGCCTTTTAGAATCTGGCTCTTTGGAAGATCTTTTTAGCAAATTTAATATCCTTTTTCTAGGCTGTGCTTTCATTTGGGCAAGCCTTACTATCTTTACACACAAGGCTAAAGGAGCCAATGCTTTAACTATTAATTTTTATATCAACGCCCTTTCCATGCTGCTTTACACCCCTGTTTTATTTATGCCTCATAGCTTTGAAATTTTATCAAGCGATGCGAAATTTTGGATCAATATGTTTGTTGTAGCCTTTTTATCAACTGTGGTAGGTACTAGTATTTATTATTATGGGATTCACATTTTAGGGAGTGTTAAGGCAAATTCTTTTGTTTTAATCACTCCTGCTAGTGCTTTAATTTGTAGTTATTTTATACTAGATGAGGTGCCAAATGCACTTACCTTGTTAGGTTGTGCCTTGGCTATAGGTGCTATATATTTTATCAATATTTATGGTAAAAAAGCTTAAATCAAATTTTCAAAATCAAGATTGATTTTTGATCCATGGCTTTAAATTTCATTTCTCTTTGTTTATAAAGCTCTAAAGCTTCTTGCATACTAATGCTTTGAAATTTAAAGCTAGAGCCTAACTTAGCTTGTGCGAGTAAGCTTAGATCATTTTCTATAACCGTGGCTATTTTTGTATAACCTCCTGTGCTTTGTCTTCCTGCCATTAAAATGATAGGAATACCACTTTTTGGCACTTGTATGCTTCCAAAAACCGCAGGATCTGAGATGATATCTGCTGAGTTTTTATGCTCTATACTTTCACTAGATTCTGCATAAATTGCCATTCTATCGCTTTTTGAACCTACTTTATAAGTAGTATTTAAAAAAGTATCTATGCCTTTTTGAGTAAAAGCATCTTCATTTGTTCCTAAAATAACGCGTATAATAGGCTCTTTAGGACTTTTAAAAAGAGGATTTTCACATTCTCTAGCTTCTAAATTAAAAGGTATAAAAGTATCATGAGTTTTTAAAATATCATCTTTTTGCAAAGCTCTTCCTTCAAAAATTCCAACTCCCATTTTAACATCGCTGGATTTAGAGTTTAAAAAACTTTTTACTTCAAAGCCACCTGCTACGCATAAATATCCACGAAAACCTATTTTTGCTAAATCAAGTTCTAAAATATCGCCTTTATTTGCTTTATATACCTTGTAAGTTTTGATTTTTTGATTATTAAGCTTTGCCTCAAATTCAGCTCCACTTAAAACAAAATAATTCTCATCTAAAAATTCGTATTTTCCACCTTTTAAACAAAGCTCAATTCCTGCTTCATTTTGTTTGTTTCCAAGTAAGATATTTGCCATTCTTAAAGCATCTTCATCCATAGCTCCACTTCTTGCTATGCCAAATTTAGCAAATTTTTTTCTACCAAAGTCTTGCAAACTTGAATTTATAGATGCTTCAATGATTTTTATACTCATAAATTTCCTTTTGATAGACTTTTTTAGCAACTTGCTCTTGGATATCGAAAAATTCATCTTTTGAAATGGCTTTAAATTTTAAAAACATACCCGCTTTTAAAAAAGAAAGTCTTTCATCTAAACCTCCAAGATAAGGAAAACCTGCCATAAAACCTAGCATAAAAACAAGATAATAAGGCTTAGTGTGAAGAGATATAAGCTCTGCTTTTGAAATTTGATTGTGTTTGCACACAAATTCTAAACCCAGTCCAAATTCTTCATCATAACAAAGTGGAACTTCCATGCAAAGACTTGAGTTTTGCTCCGTAAGTTTTAATATCCTTTTTAATTTTTTTCAAAAAATCAAGCAAAGAATTTAAAGAAAGTATACAAGGATTAAAGTATATAAGCAAGCTTGCATAAGCACTTATCAACTCATCAATATTATAAATTTCACCTTCTTTTAGGGCTTTTTGTATCCTTTGTTCCGTGCTTAAAACATAAGCATTGATTTGAGGTGAAATTTCCTGTTTAAAAAGCAAAAGCAAAGCCTTGCTTCCATTAAAATGCACACTAAACATTGTTAAAACCTATATAAAATTTTCCAAAGCACAAATTTGAATTTGTTCTTTTTCTAAATTTTCTTTGATTTTTTTAACAAATTCTAAAGCTTGTACATTATCCCCATGAACGCAAATACTATCCGCTTTTAAATCAATTTCTTTGCCATTTATGCTTGTAACTTTGCTTTCTTTTATCATTTTTACAACGTGTTTATCGCTAAATTTTCATCAATAGCTGCCATATTATAAAGTGCACCATGGGCTTTAAAATGCTGTATTTTCATACCTTTTGCCTTGGCAAAGCCAAATAAAGCTCCTAGTTGATACAAGGCATAGTTTTTAGCCTCTTCAAAGCTTATTTGCATATTGCGTCTTCCAAAACCCAAAAGATCAGGATAAGATGGGTGTGCTCCTATGCAAACACCATTTTGCTTGGCTAAAATTAAGGTTTTATCCATCACACAAGGATCACCCGCATGAAAGCCACAAGCGACATTTACTGAACTTACAAATTTTAAAATTTCTTCATCCATTCCCATTTTATAGGCGCCAAAACTTTCCCCTAAATCACTATTTAAATCCACTTTGAACATTATTTGACCTTGTATATTTAATTATTGATTTTATTGTATCTAAAGAAGAAATTTAAATAAGCTAAAAGTATTGAAAAATAAATAAAAAAGTTACAATAAGTAAAAATAATATTTTAAGCAGGCTAAAACCTGCTTAATTTTAATCCTTCCTTGTTTTTGCATCAACTACGAATAAAGGTTTATAGAGCAATTTAAATCCGCTAATAAAACTTAAAGTATCGTCACTTGTAAGCCAATTGATAAATTTTTTAGCTTCAGTATAATTGACATTTTTGCAATGCTTAGGATTTGTTGCTATAACAGAATAAAAATTTTTAAGGCTATCATCACCTTCATTTACAATGACTAAACTTGGATTTCCTTTTTCACTGGCTTCATATTTGATATAAGTGCCACGATCAGTTAAAATCACACCTTTTTTTTCTTCAGCGATTTTAATGCTTGCTAGCATACCTTGTCCACTTTGTTGATACCAGTTTTCTTTTTCAGGCACACCACCAAGATCTTTCCAAAGACTTTTTTCTTTATTATCAGTACCTGATTTATCGCCTCTTGAGATGAAAGTGAGTTTTTCATTTTTGATAAGCTCTAAACTTTCTTTTAAATTTTTGCCTTTAAATTTAGAAGCTATTGATTTATCTGCAATGATGATAAAATCATTATACATCACAGGGGTTCTATCCACGCCAAAACCTTTTTTTATAAATTCTTTTTCTGCTTTTGGAGAGTGCACAAAAAGTACATCAGCATTGCAATCTTCACCCATTTTTAAAGCCGCACCTGTTCCTACTGCAACCCATTTTAAGGTATTGCCGCTTTCTTGTTCATAAAGAGGCTTTAGAGCATCTAAAAGTCCTGTATTGTCAGTGCTTGTTGTGGTTGCCATTTTAAGTTCTGCTGCACTTGCGCTTAAAGCTAAAGCAAGAGCTAAAGAAATGATTTTTTTCATTTTTTCTCCTTATAAATTTACATAAAAAAATATTTTAGCATAATTATGCTAAAATTACTTATTTTAAAAAGGATATTTTTGGATTATATTTTTGATGGTTTTAAACAAGCTTTATTTTTACTTTTTAATGCTGATGAAAGTGTAATTTCAGCTATAAAAACTACACTTTTAAGCTCAAGTATTTCTATAGTTTTAGCTTTGCTTATAGGTTTTCCTTTAGGATTTATCTTAGGTTTTTTTGATTTTAAATTCAAACGCTTTATAAAACTTATCATAGATACTAGCCTTTCTTTTCCAACAGTTGCAGTAGGACTTATACTTTATGCACTGATTTCAAGTCGAGGACCTTTGGGAGAATTTGGATTGCTTTTTACTATAAAGGCTTTAATTTTAGGGCAGTTTATTTTAGCACTTCCTATAGTGATCGCACTTTTTTCAAATTTGATAGAAAATATGAATAAAAAACATTTTTTACTTATAAAATCTTTTCACCTAAGTCCTTTAAAACTTGTTTTAATGATGATTTATGAATTACGTTTTGCCTTAATTAGCGTCGTTGCGCTAGCTTATGGACGCATTGTAGCAGAAGTAGGAGTAGCGATGATAGTGGGTGGAAATATCAAATACGACACTAGAACCATAACCACAGCTATTTCACTTGAAACCAACAAAGGCGAATTTGCTAGCGGTATAGCTTTGGCTTTGGTTTTAATTCTCATTGCCTTTTGTTTAAATTTCATCACACATAAACTCAAAAGAACATAAAATGATAGAAATTTCTAATCTTTTTTTTAACTATCAAAACAAAGAAGTTTTAAAAATTAAAAATTTAAAACTTGATACTAGTAAAATTAGCATCTTAATGGGAACGAATGGAAGTGGAAAATCTACATTTTTAAGAATATTAAAATTTTTAGAAGGAGATTTTTCAAAAAATATTTCTTATTTTGGAAATTTTAAACTTAATAATAAACAAAAGCGTGAAATTTATTTGCTTTTTCCAGAGCCTATTTTGTTAAATCGTAGCGTAAGGGCAAATTTTTTATTTACTTTAAAAACTTATGGGATTAAAGAAGATATCGAAGAGCGCATAAAAGAAAGTTTGATGTTTTTAAATTTAGATGAAAGTCTTTTAAGTAAATATCCTAATGAACTTTCATCAGGACAAAGTCAAAAAATAGCTTTTGCTATAGCTTTAAGCGTAAGAGCGAAGTATTATTTACTTGATGAACCGAGTGCTTTTTTGGATAAAAATACTACGCTTTTATTTAAAAAAGCTATTCTTAAAATGCACGAAAATTTCAATACAGGTTTTTTAATCGCAAGTCATGATAAACATTTTTTAGATTCTTTGGCTCAAAAAAAACTTTATTTACACAGTGGAGAAATTTTAGAATTTGAAAATACTAATGTTTTTGAGCTAGAAAATCAAGGTGTGAAATTTTGTAATTTTATAGATTTTAGTAATTGTAAAAAATATAAAGATTTTAAAAAACCTCCAAGTAAAATTGCTATTGATCCTTATAAAATTTCTTTTTTTAATTCTAAAAATATCCCAAAAAATAATTATGAGTTTATTTTAGAAAAATGTTATATTATAGCACTTAGAAGTAGGAAAAGTGATGTTTTTATAAGGGTAAGTTGTATGGATAAAATTTTAGAATTTGCTTTAGAAAAACAAGAATTTTTAAAATTCGATTTAAAATTATACGAAGAACTCAGTCTTTATTTTTATGAAGATGCAATATGTTTCTTAAATTAACATACATTATAAAATTTAAATAAAATATTACAAATATTCCCATTTTTTATAAAATTTATCTTAATTATTTTTTAAATTTGTATTTAATATAAATAAACTCTTATATAATGTTTAAAAATAACCATAAAGGAGTTTTTATGCTTAATCAAAATAATCAAGAGCTTTTTAAGCCAAGTAAAGAATTTTCTCGTAATGCTCGTATAAAAAATTTATGTGAATACTATGATTTATGCGATGAAGCCAAAGAAGATTTTGAAGGTTTTTGGAAAAGACAAGCACTTGAGAAGATCGAGTGGTTTTCGCCTTTTTCAAGAGTGCTAAATGAGGATAAAGCTCCATTTTATAAATGGTTTGAAGGTGGAACTTTAAATGTAAGCTATCAATGTCTTGATCGTCATATGAAAACAAGACGCAATAAAGCTGCTTTGATTTTTGAAGGTGAAATGGGGGATTATGAAGTTTATACTTATAGAAGATTATTGCATGAAACTTGCAAGGCAGCCAATTTGCTTAAAAAATTCGGAGTAAAAAAAGGCGATAGGGTTGTAATTTATATGCCTATGATTCCAGAAACAGCTATAGTAATGTTAGCTTGTGCAAGGATTGGGGCTATTCATAGTGTGGTATTTGGAGGGTTTTCTCCTGAAGCCTTAAGAGATAGAATTATAGATGCAGGAGCTAAACTTGTAGTAACGGCTGATGGTGCTTTTCGTCGTGGCAAACCTTATATGTTAAAACCTGCAGTAGATAAGGCTTTAAGTGAAGGGTGTGAAAGTGTAGAAAAAGTACTTATAGTTATACGCAATAATGAACCTATAGAATATGTTAAAGGAAGGGACTATGTTTATAATGAACTTGTGAAAAATGAATCTTATAAGTGTGAACCCGAAATCATGGATAGTGAAGATTTGTTGTTTTTGCTTTACACTTCAGGATCAACGGGCAAGCCAAAAGGAGTTATGCACGCAAGTGCAGGATATATACTTTGGGCACAAATGACTATGGAATGGGTTTTTGATATTAAAGATTATGATAATTATTGGTGTAGTGCTGATGTGGGTTGGATTACAGGACATACTTATGTAGTTTATGGGCCTTTAGCATGTGGAGCAACGACTATAATGCATGAAGGGACTCCTACTTATCCAAATTCTGGGCGTTGGTGGAGAATGATAGAAGAGTATCAAATAAGCAAATTCTACACTTCGCCAACTGCCATAAGAATGCTTCATGCTGATGCGCCTGATGAGCCAAGAAAATATGATTTAAGTACGCTTGAAGTGCTTGGAACGGTTGGAGAGCCTATAAATCCTAGTGCTTGGAAGTGGTTTTATGATGAAATAGGGGGAGCTAAAAGTCCTATAGTCGATACTTGGTGGCAAACAGAAACAGGTGGACATATGATCACGCCTTTACCAGGCGCTACTCCTTTAAAACCAAGTTGTGCTACCTTGCCTTTGCCAGGAATTTTTGCAGAAGTTATTGATGAAGAAGGCAATAAAAAAGATGAAGGTGAAGATGGATTGCTTTGTATAACCAAACCTTGGCCTTCGATGATTCGTGGAATTTGGGGTAATGATGAACGCTATATAGAAAGTTATTTTTCTCAAGCTAGAAAAGATGGAAAAGCTGTATATTTTAGTGGCGATGGTGCTTTTTATGATAAAAATGGTTATATTACCATCACAGGAAGAACAGATGATGTGGTTAATGTTGCAGGACATCGTATAGGAACGGCTGAAATTGAAAGCGCTATTGCTAAACATCCAAGTGTAGCAGAATCAGCTGTAGTGAGTATTTTGGATGCGATTAAGGGCGAGTCACTGTTTGCTTTTGTGGTTTTAAGTCCTACATCCAGTTGTGATCTTGGCGGAGCTATAGAAACTTTAAAAGAACTTAATGACATTTTAAGAGTAGAGATAGGACCTATAGCTAAAATAGAAAAAATTCTTTATACTCCAGGTTTGCCAAAAACTAGAAGTGGTAAAATAATGAGAAGAATTTTAAGAACTATAGCAAGAGGCGAAGAAATCAAACAGGATATTTCAACACTTGAAGATTCTGGAGTAGTAGAAACCATTGTTAAATTAGCTAAGGCAGAGTTTGAATAACAAGGCAAAAAGAACTTTGCCTTGTTGCATAAAAATTCATAAAAATAAGCTATAATGATAAAAAAATAAAAGGAAATTTTTATGCTTCAAACTTGTATTTTCCCTGCGGCAGGTTATGGGACGAGATTTTTACCTGCAACAAAAACTTTACCTAAAGAGATGTTACCTATCTTAACCAAACCTTTGATCCATTATGGGGTTGATGAAGCTTTGGAAGCAGGAATGGAAAATATGGGATTTGTCACAGGACGTGGAAAAAGAGCTTTAGAGGATTATTTTGATATTTCTTATGAACTTGAACATCAAATTTCAGGTACAAAAAAAGAATACTTACTTGATGAAATTCGCTCTTTGATCAATCGTTGCACCTTTACTTTTACAAGACAAAATCAAATGAAAGGCTTAGGTGATGCGGTTTTAAAAGGTAAACCTTTGGTTGGCGATGAAGCTTTTGGTGTAATTTTGGCTGATGATTTGTGTGTTAATGAAGAAGGCTTAAATGTTATGGCTCAAATGGTAAAAATTTATGAAAAATATCGCTGCACCATCATAGCTGTGATGGAAGTACCAAAAGAGCAAGTTTCAAACTATGGAGTAATTTCTGGAAATTTTGTAGAAGAAAATCTTATCATGGTTAATTCTATGATAGAAAAACCAAGTCCTGATGAAGCTCCAAGTAATCTTGCTATCATAGGAAGATATATTTTAACTCCTGATATTTTTGGAATTTTAGAAAATACTAAAGCGGGAAAAAATGGAGAAATTCAACTTACCGACGCACTTTTAACTCAAGCAACCAATGGTATGGTTTTAGCTTATAAATTTCAAGGGAAACGCTTTGATTGTGGAAGTGTAGAAGGCTTTGTAGAGGCGACAAATTATTTTTACGAGAAAAGTAAATGTTAAACAATACACTTTTTTTTAAACAAAGTGAAATTCATACTATAAGCTCTTATGCAAATCGTATTAATGATGAGGTAAAAAGTGGAGATGTAGGGTATTATCATCTTATTGACACAAGTTTGAATTTAATCGATGAGAGCTTGAAATTTATTCAAGATAAAGAATATGTAAAAAATATCGTTTTAGTGGGAATGGGAGGTTCAAGTTGTGGTGTAAAAGCCTTGCGCGATATGCTTTTTAATGAAAAAAGCAACCAAAGAGAGCTTTTTATACTCGATAACACAAGCTCACATTCTTTTAATAAGACTTTAGAAAAAATCAAGCTTGAAGAAAGTTTGTTTTTAATCATCAGTAAAACAGGTAGCACTATAGAAGTCGTATCACTTTTTAAACTTCTTATTGAACATTTTAAACTTGATATGCAAGAATTAAAAAAATACTTTGTTTTTATTACCGATAAGGATTCAAAACTTCATAAAGAAGGTGAAAATTTAGGTATTAAATGCTTTTTTATCCCTGCAAATGTAGGAGGTCGTTTTAGCATACTTTCAGCCGTGGGTATAGTTCCACTTTGTTTTTGTGGCTATAATGCCAAAGCTCTTTTAGAAGGAGCTAAAGCTTGTTTTGAAGATTTTTTTACTCGCAAAAAAGATGAAATTTTACAAAAGGCTTATCATTATTGCACACACAAAAATGCCAATATCAATGTGCTTTTTTCATATAGTGATGCTTTTAAAGGCTTTAACGAATGGTATATCCAGCTTATTGCTGAAAGTTTAGGTAAAAAGCAAGGCTATAAACGCATAGGTTTAACTCCTATTGCACTCATTGGTGCAAGAGATCAGCATAGTTTTTTACAACTCATCATGGATGGACCTAAAAATAAAACTGTAACTTTTTTAAAAATCAAAGACGCTCAAAAAGCACCTATTATCCCTGATATTCATTTTAAATTTTTAGATTCTTTAAGTAATAAAGTCAATCTTCACGAACTTTTAAACGCTCAATGTGATGCAACTATGCATGCTTTAATCGCTGAAAATTTGAGTGTTGATGTGATAGAACTTGAAAAACTTGACGCTTGGCATGCGGGATATTTGATGTATTATTATGAACTTTTTACTTCAACTTGCGGTGTTATGCTAGGGATTAACACTTATGATCAACCTGGTGTGGAAGTTGGAAAGTTGATCTTAAAAAATATATTAAATTCTTAATCAAAATTCATTAAAAAAAGAGTATAATGATTTTAAGTTAAAATTATAATAAAAATTTTTAATTAATAATAATTATTATTTAAGAATTTTATGCTATAATTTTAAAAACCAAAAAAAGGAGTCAATCATGTCAGTTACAAAACAATTATTACAAATGCAAGCAGATGCCCATCATCTATGGGTTAAATTTCATAATTATCATTGGAATGTAAAAGGTTTGCAATTTTTTTCTATACACGAGTACACAGAAAAAGCTTATGAAGAAATGGCAGAACTTTTTGATAGTTGTGCTGAAAGAGTTTTACAACTTGGCGAAAAAGCTATCACTTGCCAAAAAGTTTTAATGGAAAATGCAAAAAGTCCAAAAGTTACAAAAGATTGCTTTACTCCGCTTGAAGTCATAGAACTGATCAAACAAGATTATGAATATCTTTTAGCAGAATTTAAAAAACTCAATGAAGCAGCAGAAAAAGAAAGTGATACCACAACAGCTGCTTTTGCGCAAGAAAATATCGCAAAATATGAAAAAAGTCTTTGGATGATAGGCGCTACTTTACAAGGTGCTTGCAAAATGTAATTTAAGGGGCTTTATGCCCCAATTATACAAACTAGGTTATAATATCCTTTTTTAAAGGATAAAATTGAAAGTACTTAATTTTTTTTATGAAAATCACCCTAAATTTGAAGTAAGTTATGAAAGAAAAAATCAAATTTCAAAACCAAATATTATCATAAAAGGCCCACGATTTTGTGGTAAAAAAACGCTTATTTTTAATTTTTTATCTCAATTTAAAGCAAGTGAAATTTTGTTTTTAGATTTATATGATACACGTTTTGAAAAACAAAGTTTAGAAAGACTTGCTGATTTTTTGAATGAAAATTTACAAATTAAAATTCTTTGCCTTTATAATTTGGATTTTATCCCTAATTTAGAAAAAATTAAAATTCCCATCATCTTAAGTACAAATATAAAAGATTTAAATATAAATGGGTTTGAAGAACTTGAACTTGATTATTTTGATTTTGAAGAATTTATTAGTGTAAGTAAGAAAAATTTACCTATAAATAATTTAGTAGGTCTTTTTTTGCAAAGTGGACGGAGTAAATTTGGAGAAAAAAACATACTTTTAAGACAAAGCTTTACTCTTTTAGAATTAGAAATTTTAAAGTATTTAGCTTTAAATTTGGGTCAGCAAATCAGTATTTCTAAGATATTTATAGAACTCAAAAAAAGATTAAAAACTTCAAAAGATAGTGTTTATCAAGCTATAAAAAAATTAGAAAATACTTATGTGATCTATATTTTAAAACATGATGAAAAAAAACTTCAAAAGATTTATTTTAAAGATTTTGGCCTAAGAAATAATCTTTGTATTTCAAAGGATTTTTCACATTTATTTGAAAATTTAGTTTTAAGCGAGTTGTTTAAATTTAAAGAAGAATTTTTTTATAACAAATACTTTAACTTTTATAGCCAAATATCTAAAATTGCTTATATTTCAAGTCCAACTTTAGATATTGATTTGATCAAGCTACGTGCTAAGAAAATTTTACCAAAGGCTTTAGAACTTGGAATTTTTCATGTGATTTTTATCACTCTTTCAAGCGAGGATAGTTTTTTTGAGCAAGGGGTTAAATTTGAAATCATATCTTTTGATAAATTTTCACTTGGATTTTAGGCGTTGTTTGATTTTGTATCGTATTTTTCAAGGTTGTATCGTTTGATGATTTTTGTAATAAGATTGATATAATATCCCTTGTGTTCAGAATAAGAATCTAAAGTTTTAATAGCCTCTAGCCCTGTTATCTCTTTGCCTTCGCTTTCAAATTTAGCTCTTGCATCGCGAAACTTTTCATAAGCAAAATGACGATTTAAATTTAAAACATAAGAGTCAACACTATCTTGCAGACTATCAAAAATTTTAATTTTGTGTTTTTTATCTGGATGTCTTAAATCAGGAATTAAACCTTTCTCACCCCAAGTCCATTCTCCAAAAAGATTGTTTGCTTCTCTTGCGAAGCGACTTGTACCTGTAGCACTTTCAACTAAAGCTTGGGCTATACCCATGGATTTTGGAATTTTTTGAATACGTTTTTTATATTCTGCAAAATCATAAAGATTTTCAATGCGATATTTGTTTTTTATCGTGATAAGTTTTTCAAGATTTGTTTGATTTGAAGTCCTAAAGCCTGTTTTGTAAGCATCTTTAAAAAAGGCTTCAATAAAAGCTCTTTCTTGTTCAATTTTTTTAAAGCTTTGATCAAACATTTCATTCATTTTTATAAAAAAAATTTGTCTTTTTTGATCTATATCAAGTTTGTAATATTCCTCTCCAAAGCCATTTTTTAGATCATCACCAAAAAGTGGGATTAGAAAAAGACTAAGAAAAATTATAATTGGCTTCAAAACAATACTTTACCTTTCCTTCAAAAAACAATTCTTCATTTTTATATGTAAACCCAACCTCTTCACCACTTTTAGGAGTTATTTTAACTTTATTTTGTACTTTTTTATTTAAAAATGCCAGATAAAAACAAGCCCCCATTCCTGTGCCACAAGCTAAGGTTTCATCTTCAACTCCGCGTTCATAGGTGCGAACTTTTAAATGATTTTCATCTAAAATTTTTACAAAATTAACATTGGCATTATATTTTTGTCTCATTTTTTGACAAAGTATTGTATCAAATTCATCTAAATTTTGACAAAAATGCACTAGATGTGGAACTCCAGTGTCGCAAAGTTGCCAAGTTTTTCCTAATTCTTCAAAAGTATTTTGCACGCTTTTTATTTTGCCTAAAGATACTTCAACTTTATCTTGATTTACCTTTGCTTTTATTATTCCTGCACCGGTTAAAAAACTCATGTTAGGATTTATTTTGTTAATATGATGTGCAAAATGTGCCGCAGCCCTTGAGCCATTGCCACACATAGCAGCCCTTGAGCCATCGTTATTATAAAATTCCCATTCAAAGTCGTATTTTTCATGAGGCAATATCACGATAAAGCCATCTCCACCTATGCCCTCATAACGATTGCAAAGTTCTTTAGCTAAAGTACTTCTATCTTCTTTTCTATCAGCATTTGTTATGACAAAATCATTTCCACTTGCACAATATTTATAAAATTTCACATTTTTCCTTTAGAAATTTCTTGTATTACTTTAACACATTCTTGTCTAAAATCGGCATAAGAATTAGTATTTTTAATGATAAAATCTGCTTTTTTAAGTTTTTCTTTAATATCTATTTGAGAATCAAGTCTCGCTTTTGCAGCTTCTAAGCTAAGCTTATCTCTTTGCATAATTCTTTTAAGGCTTAATTCTTTAGGTGTGTAAATTACTATGACTTTGCCTAAATTTTCATAAGTACCGCTTTCAAAAAAAAGAGGAATTTCTACAAAAAAAGCTTTATTTTCTTTATCTAGAATTTGCATTTGTTCTAAAATTTTAGCTCGAATTTTAGGATGAGTGAAATTTTCTAAGGTTTTTTTAGCTTCTTTGTTGTTAAAAACAATTTCTCCAAGGATTTTTCTATCGATTTTCTTTTCTTTTGTGAGTAAATTTTTTAAGTTAAAGGGAGAAAAAATCTTTTCAAGTTCTAAAGCATTTTCATCTAAAATTTTATGAGCAATTTTATCTGCGCTAATGCTTTTAAAGCCTAAAGAATTCGCTATTTCTATAAAAGTGCTTTTACCACAAGCAATTGAAGCGGTTACAAAAAAAGCATTTTTCATCTTATGCCTTATTAAAACTTTTTTCGTTAAAATACCTTTTTAGTTCTTAAAGGAAAATAAATGAAAATTTCATATGAAGATGCAGGCGTAAGTATAGATAATGGAAATGCCTTTGTAGAGGCTATAAAACCTTTGGTTAAAGAAACTTTTAATGATAATGTTGTAGGCGGAATTGGTTCTTTTGCTGGTGCTTTTAGAATGCCAAGTGGTTTTAAAAAGCCTGTGATTTTAGGTGCAACAGATGGTGTTGGTACCAAGCTTCGCTTGGCAATTGATGCTAAAAAATATGATACTATAGGGCAAGATTTAGTAGCAATGTGTGTGAATGATTTGATTTGTAATTTTGCTACGCCTTTGTTTTTCCTAGATTATTATGCTACAGCCAAGCTCGAAGTAGAAGTAGCAAAGGCTGTTGTATCAGGCATTGCCAAGGGATGTAAGATGGCAAATTGTGCATTAATCGGCGGAGAAACTGCTGAAATGCCTGGAATGTATGCAAAAGATGATTTTGATCTTGCGGGTTTTGCAGTGGGTATGGCTGAAGAAGATGAGATCGATAGAAGTAAATTTGTTAAAAATGGTGATATTTTATTGGCACTTCCTAGTTCAGGACTTCATTCAAATGGTTATTCTTTAGCTAGAAAAGTACTTTTTGAAAGTTTAAAATTAAAATTTGATGACAAGATAGAGGGTAAAAATTTAATTGATATTTTATTAGAACCTACAAGGATTTATGTGCGTGATTTTCTTACACTAAAGCCTTATATCAGTGCTCTAGCTCATATTACAGGGGGTGGTTTAGTAGAAAATTTACCACGCGTTTTACCTCGTGGTATGGGTGCAACTATACGCAAACATCATCTTAAAACTCCTGAAATTTTTTATACTATAGGACAGGCTGTAGAAGAAAGCGAAATGTATAGAAGCTTTAACATGGGAGTGGGTTTAGTAATGGTTGTAGATCCTTCTAATGTAAGTAAGGTTTTAGAAAATTCAGATGCCTTTATTATCGGCGAAATTTGCATTAATGAAGGTATTGTTTTAGAGTGAAAAGAATTTATTTTTTAAGATATTTTAAGAGTAAATTAAAAAAATAATAAGGAAAAGTGATGAAAAATATTGTCTTTCATTCGGATGGTTTTGGAGATTTATTAGTTTGTTTTAAAGCTTTGTATGCTATAAAGCAACTCTATCCAGAGTATAAATTATTTTTATTAACAAATGGATTAATGGAAAGTGATTTTTTAGAAAAAATTCCATTTATTGATGAAGTTTTGATTTATAAGGATGATTTTTTAGAAAAAATTCAAAGCAAAAATCCAGTAATTTTTATTACCACATGAAGACAAGGTTTATATTTTAAAAAATTAAAATTTTTAAATGTTCAAAAATGTATAGTATTCCCTCATCTTATTAGTATAATTTCTAAAAATTTAATCACACCTTTACCATTTTTTAGAGCTAAAAAACATATGAGTGAAATTGTTTTAAAATTGGTTAGGATGATTAATACTAGGCATTTTGATAAAAATTTTAATCAAATTGATTTTTCTAAAATTAAAAATTTATTACCTTATGATGCAAGATTAAGTGATAATTTTTTTAAACAAATTGATACAAAATATGAAAAAATTATAGGTATTAATGCTTTTTCAAATAATAGCGAATATAGAGGATTTAATTTTTTTATAAAAGATTGGATAGGGCTTGCAAGGCAACTTTCTTTAAAATATCCTAAATTTTTATTTATACTTTTAAATTTTAGTACGAATTCTATTCAGTATAATATTGATCAGAATGCAAATTTGAAAGTTTTCTGTAATAATAAAAATATTGCTTCTTTGGTAAGTATTTCTCAAAAGCTAGATTTTTTAATTACTGTTGATACTGGAAATTTACATCTTTGTGATATTTTACAAATTCCTACTTTGGCTTTTACAAGTAGTCTTGCAGCTTATAGATTTGGAGGTGGAAGTTATGGAGGTAGATTTGATAAATTGATAGTAAAACTAGCTTGGCAAAAAGAATATAGAAAAATTTATGAAATTTTTACTAAAAAAGCAGAAAATAATTTAGAAAATTTATAGTTTTTATAAAATAATAAATATTTATTATTTAAAGATACTGCTATTTTTGTAGCGTTTTGCTCTTTTGGCAAAGGATTGGTTTGTGCTAGATAAAAGGCTACAAGTACATTTACAAGCATAGCGATAAGTAAAAGAGGAGTGGTTCGTTTTATAATATCCATTGGAGCTACTTTTGCAAATCCAGCTAAAGCTATGATTCCGCCTGCTATTGGTGAAGCTGCGCGACCTAAACAAGATGCAATTTCTATAGGTAAAACTAGAGTAATAGGTGCAACGCCTAATTTTGTAGCTATATCAGGAGCTAGTTTTCCAAAAGCATTAAAAGCAGCAATTCCACTTCCCATAATCACTGTGGCAAAATAAACTAAAAAGCTTAAAATAGCTATACTCAAAAGAATTCCAAACCATGCAAAATTTCCTGTTCCAAGATTTGAAACCGCGTTAGCAAGGATATTAACTCCACCAAGTGCTTTAATGCCTTCAGCAAATACTCCAGCAGCGATGATTATGCTTACGACTGAGATAAAAATTTCAGCCATAGCTTTTAAAATCACCATCATATCTTCGCCTAATTTTCTAGCATTTCTGTGTCTTGCAAATTCAACAAGAAAAACTAAAGAAATACTTACAAAATTTGCTGTCACAACATCGAGCTTGATAGTAAAAAAATACGCTGTAAATAAAAATACAACAGGTAACCAAGGAAAGAGTATATAAAAAGTGGGACATTTAGGATCAATGATTTGCGGAATTTCAACTTCATCATTTAAAACACCTTTTTCTTTATCTCTTTTATCAATCCAAGCAAAATAAAAAGGAATCAAGATGGCAATAACTACAACATAGGCAATCACACTATAAATTTGGTAATTTAAAAAAGCCCTACGACATTATCACTTTGTCCTACCATATCTGCCATATTGATTGAATTTCCATCTTTTGGACCATAATCAAGTGCAATTAAAGAAAGCACGCATACAGCTGTAATAGGACGGATTTTAAGTGAGATTAAAACAGGATAAATACATGCTAACAAAAGCAAAAGCAATCCAGCATAGCTAGAAATGACAATTTTTAAAGCCATTCCAACAACAAAAGTTCCACTTAAAATCAAGTATTTATTTTTGATTTTTCCTAAGGGTTTATTTGCTAAAAAAGCAAGTTTTGCCGAAGCATTGATATGTTTCATATAAGCAGCAAAACCTGCCACACTCATGATAATAAGTCCTACTCCAGAAAGCTGGCTTTTAAAAGTCGCTGTGATAAAAGCATAGCTATCAAGTAAAACATTTAAAAAGCTTGCATGTTCTCTGCTTGGGGCTTTTGGTATAGGTGTTCCTGTGATGTAAAAAGCAAAAATAAGCAAGATAATACCTGAAAGAAAAAATACAAAAATGGGATTGTATTTTTTGAGTATATAATAAGCAACGACAATTACCGCTAAAAGTGTAGAACATATCATAAAAATTGGCATGATTTCTCCTGAATTTACAGCTTATGAATTTAATTTTAGCTAAATTTTTAAATAAAAAATATTTTTTATTTAAAAATTACTTATTTTTTGTATTGCAAAATTAACATATGTATAGTTTGGTTACTGAAAAATTTATATTTACATAAAAAATGATTTTTGTATTATAATTATAAATAAATCATAAATGTCACAAAGGATTTAGTATGGCAAGAATTTTGGCATTTGATATAGGTATAAGCTCTATTGGTTGGGCATTTAGCGAAAATGATGAGTTAAAAGATTGCGGAGTTAGGATTTTTACAAAGGCTGAAAATCCTAAAACAGGAGAATCCCTAGCCTTACCAAGACGCCTTTCAAGAAGTGCTAGAAAACGCCTTGCTAGACGCAAAGCAAGGCTAAATCACTTAAAACATTTAATCGCAAATGAATTTAAGTTAAATTACGAAGATTATCAAAGCTTTGATGAAAGTTTAGCTAAGGCTTATAAAGGCTCTTTAATTAGCCCTTATGAGTTAAGATTTAGAGCTTTAAACGAGTTTTTAAGTAAGCAAGATTTTGCAAGAGTGATTTTACATATTGCAAAAAGGCGTGGCTATGATGATATTAAAAATAATGGTGATGAAGAAAAAGGCGAGATTTTAAAAGCTATCAAGCAAAATGAAGAAAAATTAGTAAGTTATCAAAGTGTAGGCGAGTATCTTTATAAAGAGTATTTTCAAAAATTCAAAGAAAATTCCAAAGAATTTATAAATGTTAGAAATAAAAAAGAAAGTTATGAACGCTGCATAGCGCAAAGTTTTTTAAAAGACGAATTAAAGCTTATTTTTCAAAAACAAAGAGAATTTGGCTTTTCTTTCTCAAAGAAATTTGAAGAAGAAGTGCTTAGTGTAGCATTTTATAAAAGGGCTTTAAAAGATTTTTCTCATTTGGTGGGAAATTGTAGTTTTTTTACTGATGAAAAAAGAGCGCCAAAAAATTCGCCCTTAGCTTTTATGTTTGTAGCGCTTACAAGAATTATCAATCTTTTAAACAATCTTAAAAATACTGAAGGAATTTTATATACAAAAGATGATTTAAACACGCTTTTAAATGAAGTTTTAAAAAACGGCACTCTAACTTATAAACAAACAAAAAAGCTTTTGGGCTTAAGTAATGATTATGAGTTTAAAGGAGAAAAAGGAACTTATTTTATTGAGTTTCAAAAATACAAAGAATTTGTAAAAGCCCTAGGTGAGCATAATTTAAGCCAAGATGATTTAAATGAAATAGCAAAAGATATTACCCTTATAAAAGATGAGATTAAACTTAAAAAGGCTTTAGCAAAATATGATTTAAATCAAAATCAAATTGATAGCTTAAGCAAATTGGAATTTAAAGACCATTTAAATATAAGTTTTAAAGCCTTAAAACTTATCACTCCTTTAATGCTTGAAGGTAAAAAATACGATGAAGCTTGCAATGAGCTTAATTTAAAAGTAGCAATTAATGAAGATAAAAAAGACTTTTTACCCGCATTTAATGAAACTTATTACAAAGATGAAGTAACTAATCCTGTGGTTTTAAGGGCGATTAAAGAATATAGAAAGGTCTTAAATGCCTTGCTTAAAAAATACGGTAAAGTGCATAAAATAAACATTGAATTAGCAAGAGAAGTAGGTAAAAATCACAGTCAAAGAGCTAAAATAGAAAAAGAGCAAAACGAAAACTACAAGGCCAAAAAAGACGCCGAACTTGAATGTGAGAAACTAGGCTTAAAAATAAATAGCAAAAATATTTTAAAATTAAGATTATTTAAAGAACAAAAAGAATTTTGTGTTTATAGTGGAGAAAAGATTAAAATTAGTGATTTGCAAGATGAAAAAATGCTTGAAATTGACCATATTTACCCTTATTCTAGAAGTTTTGATGATTCTTATATGAATAAAGTTTTAGTTTTTACCAAGCAAAATCAAGAAAAACTTAATAAAACCCCCTTTGAAACCTTTGGCAATGATAGAGTAAAATGGCAGAAAATTGAAGTTTTAGCAAAAAATTTACCTACTAAAAAGCAAAAAAGAATTTTAGATAAAAACTACAAAGACAAAGAGCAAAAAGACTTTAAAGATAGAAATCTAAACGATACTCGCTACATCGCAAGGCTTGTTTTAAACTATACTAAAGATTATTTAGATTTTTTACCTTTAAGTGATGATGAAAATACAAAATTAAACGACACACAAAAAGGTTCAAAAGTGCATGTAGAAGCAAAAAGCGGTATGCTAACATCCACTTTAAGACACACTTGGGGCTTTAGCACTAAGGATAGAAATAACCATCTTCATCATGCCATCGATGCAGCAATTATTGCTTATGCAAACAACTCTATCGTAAAGGCTTTTTCAGATTTTAAAAAAGAGCAAGAAAGTAACACTGCAGAACTTTATGCAAAAAAAATTAGTGAATTAGATTATAAAAACAAAAGGAAGTTTTTTGAGCCTTTTAGTGGTTTTAGGCAAAAGCTTTTAGATAAAATTGATGAAATTTTTGTCTCAAAACCTGAGAGAAAAAAGCCAAGTGGAGCTTTACATGAAGAAACATTTAGAAAAGAAGAAGAATTCTATCAATCATACGGCGGAAAAGAAGGAGTTTTAAAAGCCCTAGAGCTTGGTAAAATCCGCAAAGTAAATGGTAAAATGGTTAAAAATGGCGATATGTTTAGAGTGGATATTTTTAAACACAAAAAGACAAATAAATTTTATGCTGTGCCAATTTATACCATGGATTTTGCTTTAAAAGTATTACCAAATAAAGCCGTGGTGCAAGGTAAAGATAAAAAGTCAGGTCTTATAAAAGATTGGATTTTAATGGATGAAAATTATGAGTTTTGCTTTTCTTTATACAAAGATAGTTTGATTTTAATTCAAACTAAAGATATGCAAGAGCCAGAACTTGTTTATTATGAAAGGCTAGATAGCTCAAATGCTAGCCTAACTGTTTCAAAACACGATAATAAATTTGAAACGCTAAGCAAAAATCAAAAAATATTGTTTAAAAATGCAAATGAAAAAGAAGTAATCGCAAAAAGCATAGGAATTCAAAATCTAAAAGTATTTGAAAAATACATAGTTTCAGCACTTGGAGAAGTGACAAAGGCTGAGTTTAGACAAAGAGAAGATTTTAAAAAATGAGTTACGATGAAGCTTTTAAAACACTGCTTATTAGCTCTAATGCCAAGCTAAATTTAGAGCTAAATCATCTTGTGATTAAGCAAGATGAAAATGTAGCAAAATTGTTTTTAAAAGATATAAACATCATCGTTTTAGAAAGCTTGCAAGCAAGCCTGAGTTCCGCACTTTTTAACGCTTTTGCAAAGCATAAAATCATCTTGCTAACCTGTGATGAAACTCATAGTATAAATGGTGTTTTTACTCCTTTTTTAGGGCATTTTCAAAGTGCAAAAATCGCAAAAGAGCAAATGAATGTAAGTGCTCAAAAAAAGGCTATTTTATGGCAAAAAATCATTAAAAACAAAATCCTAAATCAAGCCTTTGTTTTGAAAAAACACAATAAAATAGAGCAAAGCAATGAGCTTATAAATTTGGCTAAAAAAGTAACCTTAAATGATAGTAAAAATATTGAAGCTGTTGCGGCGGTGTTGTATTTTAAAACTTTGTTTGGTGCTTCTTTTTCAAGAGATGAGCTTTGCTTTGAAAATTCTGCTTTAAATTATGGCTATGCAATCATTAGGGCTTGTATTATTAGAGCAGTTTGTATCAGTGGACTTTTGCCTTGGCTTGGCATAAAGCACAATAATATTTATAATTCTTTTGCGCTTTGTGATGATTTGATAGAAGTGTTTAGGGCTAGTGTTGATGATTGTGTTTTAGAACTTGTGGGTGAAAGTGAGTTTTTAAACAAAGATGACAAAAGAGCGTTGATTGGTCATTTACAAAGCAAAATCAATTTTGATGGGCAAAATTATCCTTTAAATAGAGCGATAAATCATTATGTGGCAAATTTTAAAAATGCTTTATTGTATGAAGATGAACTAAAGATAGTGAAATTTGATGATTGAAGATAAATTTATGCGTGTGCTTTTGATGTTTGATGTGCCAACTAAAAGTAAAAAAGAGCAAAAACTAGCAAGTAAATTTAGAAACAATCTTATAAAATTAGGTTATTTTATGCTGCAATTTAGCGTTTATATGCGTATTTGCAAGGGTTTAAGTTCCGCAAAAAGTTCTATTGAAAATGTAAAAAAGATTTTGCCACCTTATGGAAATGTAAGGGCTTTAATCATCACTGAAAAGCAGTTTGATAAAATGGAGCTTTTGCTTGGTGGCATAGTTTTTAACGAAAAAGTTAATAACGAAACTAATTTAACGCTTTTTGATATAGATAGTCATGGAGAATTTAAATACAAAAATTCAAATAATGAAGAAATTCAAATAAACAAAAAACAAGAAAAATATCACCAGCAAAATTTATTTGAATTTTAAAAGCGGTTTTAGAGGATTGTAACCCCGCAGAGTCCCGCAAACTCTTTATTTTAGTCCCTTTTTAAATTTCTTATGAGATTATAGCATAATTTTTGCTATTTTTATTAAAAAACCCTGAAATTTTCATTATCTGGTAAATATCTATTTTACCATAAAGAAATTTAAAAAGGGACTAAAAACCCTAGTGGATTGAAACTCCGCTAGGGCTAATTACTCCACTAAAAGGAGGTTGCAAATTTGAAATTTATTGAAATTTATGGTTGATTAAAATCGAAATAAAATTATTTAAATAATTTTAAGGCATAAAGATAATATCCACTAAACTTTCATTTTCTAACATTTCACATTCTTTTGGCACCACCATAAGGGCAGCTTTATTGTTAAGATTGTTTATAATCGCACTAGAGCCTTCTTTTTTACCTTCAAGATTAGCTAAAATGCGTCCATTTTCAAACTTTATGTTACAAGCGACAAATTCCAAATAAGGTGTTTTTTTCTTGTAGCTTCCTTGTAAGAAGGCTTTGCAAATATAGTCTTTAGGCTGAAGTAACCAAGAGTTTAAAATCTCTCTTGCGTAAAGATTAAACATTACCATAGCCGAGTAAGGAAAACCTGGTAAGGCGATAATGAATTTTTCATTAGCCTTGGCTATTTTGATATGTCTACCTGGTTTTATGTCGGCTTTATCGATGATGATTTCGTATTCTTTGACAGCTTTTTTCAAAAAGTCAAAATCCCCCATAGAAACTCCGCCAGTTGTAACTAAAATATCACAACTTTGCAAAGCACTTTCAAGGGTAGAAAAAGTGGCTTTTTCATCATCTTTTAAAAGAGGAAAAACCCTTGTATCGCAATTTAAATTTTTAGCTAAATTAGCTATGGCGATATGATTTGAAGAGCGGATTTGAGCAGGATTTTCCAAGGCTTCTCCTAGATCTTTGATCTCACTTCCGCTACTTAAAACCCCTACAATAGGCTTTATAAACACACTAATGTGAAAAAATCCAAGTTCAGCCAAAAGAGCTATTTCGCTATAATTTAACCTTGTGCCTTTTTTGAGTAAAATTTCATCTTTTTTATAGTTTTCTCCTACCGCACGCACGGCAAAAGTTTGGGGAACTTTTTTTTCTATAAAAAGAGTATCATTTTCTACGCGTACATTTTCAACAGGGACTAAAGTATCGCTTCCTTCGCTCATGAGTGAGCCTGTAAAGGTTTTTACACAAGTACCATTTTGCACGCTAAATTGTGGCATAGTGCCCGCAGGTGTGAGGCCTAAAATTTTTAAAGTTTTATTTTGATCTTCAAATTTGATCGCATAACCATCCATAGCCGAAGTTGGAAATTCAGGCTGATTTTTAGGGGCTTTTATGTCTTGAGCTAAAATGCGTCCTAAACACTCTGTAAGAGCTATTTTTTCAATCTTTTCATAGGTTTTGATATGAGAATGTAAAATTTTTAAACTTTCTTCATAAGACATTAACATTTTTTATCCTTTTAAAAGTCCTGCACCACAAAGTTTGGTTGATCTTTCTTTGGCATAAATTCTTTCTTTGTTTATCACATCATACTTCCAAATGGGTGCACTTGCTTTAAAATCTTCAACAAATTCATTAAGAAGTTTAAGTCCTAATTTTCTTTGTTTGCTTAAAATTCCTGCAAAATAAGAGCTTTCATGAACCGCCACATCGCCTATAGAGTGAGCAAAAAGCAAGCTAATACCATCAAAATCTACTCTTTTTTGCCACTCATCAAACCATTTTTTTAAAAGCGGTTCATAAATATCAAAACTAAGTGCCTCAATACCTCCTTCTTCACGCACAATACCACAAAAAGTCAGTAAAGCACCGCAGTTTTTATCCTTGGCAAATTTATACCATTGGCTATAAATTTTAGGAATATCTAAAGAACCTTGATAAAGTGTAAAATGTTTCATTTAACCCCCACAAACTGGCGGTAAAAGTGCTATTTTATCACCATCTTTTAACTTAGTGTTTTCATCAAAAATGATTTCATCGTTTAAAGATACGGCACAAAGTTCTAGCCATTCTTTTAAACTCTCATCTTTTTGCAAAATTTCTTTTAATTCTTTTAAATTTTTTACCTCAAGTTCTAAATTTTCTTTATTTATGGGGCCTAAAAATTCCACTTTTACCATTTTATTCCTTTACTTCTAAATTTCCCATCATTCCTAAATCTTCATGTTCTAAAATATGACAATGATACATTCTAAGCCCTTTAAAATCTTGTTTCATTCTAAGTCTTAATTCTTCATTAGGACGCACATTTATAGTATCTCTTAAGGCTCTAAATTCGGCTTTTTGAACTTTGCCATTGAGTTTTGATGAGATGAGTTCAAATTGCGTGCCATGTATATGGAAAGGATGATCCATATGAGATATGTTTATCACTATCCAGTCTTCAACTACTCCAAGTTTGGAGCTTAAATCAATGCGTTTTAAATCATAGCTTTTGCCATTGATTAAAAACATAGATGCAAGAGCGATTTTTAATTCGCTTTCACTTTTTCCCATCATACCATGCATTTGCATATGATCTTCACTCATGATTATTTCTTTAAATTCCTTAGGTTCTTCTGAAGGTTTGAAAATTTTTAATTTTTTTGGAAGTTTTACATTTTCTTTTTTTAGGTTAATATTGGCTAGAAATAGGGTATTAGGTTCTTCTTTTACCATCATTTTATCCCTATCATAATAAGCACTTTCTAGCTTAAATTCCCCATCTTTTGGAGCGTCGATTAAAACTTCTACACGAGAAGCAGGACTTAAGAAAAGTTCTTCTTTATAAATAGCTTTTTCTATAAGTCCACCATCAGTACCAACAAGTATAAACTTAGCTCCTTGTATGCGTAAATTTAAATATCTTGCCGCAGTAGCATTATAAATGCGTATGCGTTCGTTTGTGGCGAGTTTGATTTTAGGTTTAAATTGTCCATTGATGAGTACAAATTCTCCTTCTCTACCATTTAGCCAATCATTTAGGTTATTGTTTGGAATTTGAGCGTTTTCATCAAGACGCAAATCGCTAATCATCAAATCTTTTTCTTTTAAATGACTTAAAGCATCTTTTTTTGCTTTGATCACAAAAGCCCCTGCTAAACCCATAAAAACTTGTTTAGAAGCCGTATAATGAGGATGTGGATGATACCAGTAAGTTCCTGCGCTATCTTGAGGAATTTCAAAACGATATATTCTTTCTTCTCCTGCTAAGATAGGATCATGTGGGCTTCCATCTTGATCAGGTGGCACAGGAACGCCATGCCAATGTATAGTTGTAGCTTCTTTGAGTTTGTTTTTGACTAAAATTTCAAGTTTATCTCCTTCAAAAACTTCTATTTTTGGAGCAGGCACGAGGCCATTGTAAGTATAAAATAAGGTTTTTTTACCTTTGATAAGCTCTATATGATTTTCTTTGATTTCTAGGGTAGTACGAAAAATATTTTTTTCTTTACTTTCATTTTTGAGTAAAGGCAAGGCTTTTAAAATTTCTCCTTGGGGGAATTGTTTTGGATCTAAAAGCTTTAAATTTTTTGGAGCAAAGTTTATAAAAGAAGTATCTAAGTCATGATTTATAGAATGATTTTTATGCATGGAGTGCATATCGTACATAGGATTTGCATAGGCTACACCCATACTTGCTAGAGTAAGTGCATTAAATTTTAAAAAATTTCTTCTATTCATTAGTTTTTCCTTTTGCTTGATTTTTTGTATTATAGTCATTATTTTTTTAGTTTTAGTAAATATTTATTTTGAAAATTTGGTTTAATTTTGTTATGATTTTAGCAATTTAATCAAGGAAAAATAATGTTTTATGAAAAAATTCAAACTCCAGCTTATATTTTAGAAGAAGATAAATTAAGAAAAAATTGTGAGCTTTTAGCAAGCGTTGGTGAAAAAAGTGGTGCTAAAGTGCTTTTAGCTTTAAAAGGTTTTGCTTTTTCAGGAGCGATGAAAATTGTTGGAGAATATCTAAAAGGTTGTACTTGTAGCGGACTTTGGGAAGCAAAATTTGCTAAAGAATATATGGATAAAGAAATTCATACTTATTCACCTGCTTTTAAAGAAGATGAAATAGGTGAAATAGCCAGTTTATCTCATCATATAGTGTTTAATTCTTTAGCTCAATTTCATAAATTTCAAAGCAAAACACAAAAAAATTCCTTAGGTCTTCGTTGTAATGTTGAATTTTCTCTAGCCCCAAAAGAACTTTACAATCCTTGTGGAAGATACTCAAGACTTGGAATTCGTGCTAAAGATTTTGAAAATGTGGATTTAAATGCTATAGAAGGACTTCATTTTCACGCACTTTGCGAAGAAAGTGCCGATGCTTTAGAAGCTGTTTTAAAGGTTTTTGAAGAGAAATTTGGCAAATGGATAGGGCAAATGAAATGGGTGAATTTTGGAGGAGGACATCACATCACCAAAAAAGGCTATGATGTTGAAAAACTTATTGCTTTGTGTAAAAATTTCAGTGATAAATATGGTGTGCAAGTTTATCTTGAACCAGGTGAAGCGGTAGGTTGGCAGACAGGAAATTTAGTAGCTAGTGTAGTAGATATCATAGAAAATGAAAAACAAATTGCTATTTTAGATACTTCAAGCGAAGCGCATATGCCAGATACTATCATCATGCCTTATACAAGTGAAGTTTTAAATGCTAAAATTTTAGCCACAAGAGAAAATGAAAAAATTTCAGACTTAAAAGAAAACGAATTTGCCTATTTGCTTACTGGAAATACTTGTTTAGCAGGTGATGTAATGGGAGAATATGCCTTTGATAAAAAGCTTAAAATCGGCGATAAAATTGTTTTTTTAGATCAAATTCATTACACCATTGTGAAAAACACAACTTTTAATGGCATAAGACTTCCAAATCTCATGCTTTTAAATGCAAAAAATGAACTTCAAATGATAAGAGAATTTTCTTATAAGGATTATTCTTTAAGAAATTAGTATTATTTATAATTTGCATAAAATGTTAATTTTACTTGGAAGAGAATCAAAGACATAAATTTTATGCAAAGTATTTTATTTTTTCAAATATAAAATCAACTCAAATATCTAATTTTAAATACTTTGGTATGATTTTTTTAAGATTTTAAATCCTTGTGGAATTTTATTGAAATTCAGTGATTTTTAAATCAAATAGTATTAAGATAAATTGATTTAAAAATCGGCTTTAAAATGAATATTAGGTATATTTTGCATAATATTTATTCAAGCAAAATTTAAAGCTATTTTTGAAAATTTTGAATGCATGAGGGCTTTAATGGATTTGGAAAAATTAAGATTAGCTAGAAGTCTTTATTATCAATGTCTAGGAGAGCTTTTTGTTTTTTCATTTTCTGAAGAAAGATTGTCAAAATTACAAGAGTATTTAAAGACAATGCAAGAATGTTTATTTGATGAAAATTTAAAATCAAATTTTGATATCTTGCTTAAGCATTTAGATGATGAAAATTCTATACAAGCATTTTTTAAAGAATATGATTTGCTTTTTTTAAGTCTTAAAAATAGCATTCCAACAACTTTTTCTTACATAGAAGAAGGTTTTGAAAATTCAAATCCTTTACTTTGCGTGCGTCAAATTTTAGTCAAAAGTAAAATAAGACGCAATGAAAAATTTTTTAAAGAAAGTGAAGATAGTGTTGGATTTTGTTTATTGTTGATGAGTGAATTTTTAAGGCAAAATGAAGATGATTTAGCCAAAGAGCTTTTTAAAAAAGTGATCAATAAAAGCATTGATGAGTTTTTAGGCGATGTTTTCATGAATAAAAATGCGAATTTATATAAGGAAATTGCAAGTATTGCATCGGCTTTTATGGAATTTGAAAGACTTTGCTTTGAAGTGGAAA
Source organism: Campylobacter sp. BCW_6889 (assembly GCF_001762535.1). Classification (NCBI taxonomy): domain Bacteria; kingdom Pseudomonadati; phylum Campylobacterota; class Epsilonproteobacteria; order Campylobacterales; family Campylobacteraceae; genus Campylobacter; species Campylobacter sp. BCW_6889. Next base: position 51,258 of record NZ_MJWZ01000004.1, read on the forward strand.
AACCTGCAAAAATAAATTCTAAAAAAGTGCAAAACGATCTATCGCGTTCAGAATTTTTAAGAAGAGAAGCAAATAAACAAAGGAGGACTCGTGAAAAATCGCAGGGAATTTCTTAAAAAATCCGCTTTTGCCTTAGGGGCTGCTGGAGTGCTTGGTAGCACAACTTTAGCTCTAGCTAAAGATGAAGAAAGAAAAGATTTGGTTAAAGGTAAAAGTAAGAAAAAAGAAGTGCTTTTTCAAAGAAGTGCTAATTGGGAAAATTATTATATAAAGGCTGAGTAATGTCAAGTGTAGGTGAAAATATCAAGCTTACGCGTCGTTCTTTTCTTAAAATGGCAGCACTTTCAAGCCTAGCAACACCGTTGCTTGCTAGAAGTGAAACTTTAAGAGAAGCGAGTGCTGATGAGCTTAAAGAAGCTTATGAAGGTAGTAAAAAAGTAAAAACAGTTTGTACAGCCTGTTCTGTAGGCTGTGGGATTATTGCAGAAGTGCAAAATGGTGTTTGGGTGCGTCAAGAAATCGCTCAAGATCATCCTGTGAGTTCAGGTGGACATTGCTGCAAGGGATCTGATATGATCGATATGGTGCGTTCACATGTGCGTTTAAAATATCCTATGAAAAAAGAAAATGGAGAATGGAAACGCATAAGTTATGAGCAAGCTTTAAGTGAGATCGGAGAAAAACTAGCTGCTTATCGTAAAGAAAATCCTGAAAGTGTTATGTTTTTAGGTTCTGCAAAACTTAATAATGAACAAGCTTATTATATAAGAAAATTTGCAGCATTTTTTGGAACGAACAATGTAGATCATCAAGCTAGAATTTGACACAGCGCAACAGTCGCCGGTGTGGCGAATACATTTGGTTATGGCGCTATGACAAACCATCTTGGAGACATCCAAAGAAGTAAATGTATCATTATCATTGGAGCAAATCCAGCGGTAAATCACCCTGTGGGTTTTAGACATTTCTTAAAAGCAAAAGAAAAAGGTGCAAAGCTTATCGTTGTAGATCCTAGATTTACAAAAAGTGCAGCAAAAGCGGATATTTATGCAAGAATTCGTCCAGGAACTGACATTGCTTTCATGTATGGAATGCTAAAAATCATCTTTGATGAAGGTTTAGAAGATACAAAATATCTTGATGAAAGAGTTTTTGGAATTGATAAAATTCGCGAAGAAGCAGCAAAATGGACAGCCGAAGAAGTAGAAAATGTTACGGGAATTTCTAAAGAACTTTTGGTGCAAATCACTCACGAAGTAGCTAAAAACAAACCAACTACGCTTATTTGGGCTATGGGTTTAACTCAACATACTGTAGGAACTTCAAATACGCGTTTAGCACCTATTGTGCAAATGGTACTTGGAAATATAGGTAAATTTGGTGGCGGAGTTAATATCTTACGCGGACACGATAATGTTCAAGGTGCTTCGGATATGGCTTGTTTGAGTGAAAATTTACCTGGTTATTATCCTTTAAATGAAGCGACTTGGAGATACTATGCCAAAATTTGGGGTGTGGATTATGAATGGCTTTTAGGAAATTTTGTAAGTAAAGATTGGATGCATAAAACCGGACTTTCACTTGCTAGATGGTGGGCAGCGGCTTTAAATGGAAAAGATGGAAATGATGCTATCGATAACGCAGGAACGCCTTTAAAAGCTTTAGTAGTTATGGGAAATGGTATCACTTCGACTGCACAACAAGTAAAAGTTAAAGAAGGTTTGGAAGCTTTAGAGCTTTTAGTTTTGGCTGATCCTTTTGTGAATGAAGCAGGGATTATCGCAGAAAGAAAAGATGGAATTTATCTTTTACCTGCAGCAACACAGTTTGAAACAAGCGGAAGTGTAACAGCTACAAATCGTAGCGGACAATGGAGATTTAAAGTTGTAGATCCACTTTATGAAAGCATGGAAGATCAAGAAATCTTATTTGAGCTTGCTAAAAAATTAGGCTTTTATGAAGACTTTACTAAGACTTTACGCGATGAAAAAGGTGAGATTGTTTGGCCTGAAAATGCAACAAGAGAAATTGCAAAAGCAGTTAGAAGTATAGGACTTAATGGTTGGAGTCCTGAAAGGCTTAAAAAGCATACTTTATACTGGGATAAATTTGATGAGGTAACTTTAGAAGGAAAAGACGAAGTTGCTGGCGAGTATTACGGGCTTCCTTGGCCTTGTTGGAGTGATAAGCATCCAGGTTCTCCTGTGCTTTATAATACCGACATTGAAGTAGCAAAAGGTGGTATGGGCTTTAGAAACAATTTTGGACTTGAGTATGAAGGAGAGAGTTTACTTGCTAAAAATGCGCCTTTAAATTCGCCTATTGATACAGGTTATCCACAAATTACTAAAGATAATATAGAAAAAGTTTTAGGCATTACTTTAAGTGCCCAAGAAAAAGAAAAAATGGGATCAACTTGGTCTTATGATGATAGCAATATCATAGCAACTAAATGTATAGAAAAAGGCATAGTTCCTTATGGAAATGCTAAAGCTAGAGCTGTAGTTTGGACTTTTAAAGATAAAATTCCACTCCACCGTGAGCCTTTACATTCTCCAAGAAACGATTTGGTGCAAAAATATCCAAGTTTTGAAGATCAAAAAGCACTTTATCGCGTGGATACTAAATTTGTTTCTGTACAACAAGCTAAGGATTATTCTAAAGAATTCCCGCTTAATCTTGTTACTGCAAGACTTGTGAATTTAAATGGTGCAGGTATGGAAAATAGAGCGTCTATGTATCTAACGCGTTTAACACCTGAAATGTTTTGTGAGATCAATCCTGAATTAGCAAAAGAGCAAGACATTAAAGCAGGAGATATGATTTGGGTGCATTCTCCAGAAGGCACTAAAATTCATGTAAGAGTGAAGGTTAATCCAGGTGTAGCAAAAGACATGATTTTCTTGCCTTTCCATTTTACAGGAGTTATGCAAGGCGTGGATTTAACGCACAATTTCCCAGAAGGAACTAAGCCTTATGCAAGCGGAGAAAGTGCTAATACGGTAACAAATTATGGTTATGATATCATGTGTCAGATTCCAGAGACTAAAGGTGGGCTTTGTAGAATCAGTAAGGATGGAAAATGAGTAAGGTAAATTTTGCAAATTTGGAAAAAGAACGCTTGAAATTCTTTTGTGATAATGAGCGTTGTATTGATTGTAATGGTTGTGCGGTAGCTTGTGATGAAGCACATGAGCTTCCTATTCATATTCGCCGCCGCCGTGTAATTACTTTAAATGAAGGAATTCAAGGAAAAGAAGTTTCAACTTCTATTTCTTGTATGCATTGTGATGATGCTCCTTGTTCTATCGTTTGTCCTGTGGATTGTTTTTACATCCGTGCTGATGGTATTGTTTTGCACGATAAAGAAATTTGCATAGGTTGTGGATATTGTCTTTATGCTTGTCCTTTTGGTGCACCACAATTTCCAAAAGATAGTGTTTTTGGAAATAAAGGCATTATGGATAAATGTACTATGTGTGCAGGTGGCCCTGAAGCAACGAATTCAGAAAAAGAAAGAGAACTTTATGGTCAAAATCGTATCGCAGAAGGAAAAGTTCCTGTATGTGCTGCGATGTGTTCGACAAAAGCACTTTTAGTAGGTGAAAGTTCTAAAATAGAAGAGATTTATCATAATAGACTTATGAATAGAAATTATGGCATTCCAAATCCTTCAGAAAGTTTGGAGTGGAAGATTGCTTACACAGGAAAGGAACGCTTATGAGAAAAGTATTTGTAACGCTTTTGTTAAGCGTGGTAAGTTTATTTGCTTATGGTAGCGAGAGAATGGGACAAGATACTCAAATTTGGGATTTTCATCGTATTACAAATATCCCAAATTATGATACTTTTGGCAAACTTTGGACAACTTTGCAAGGTGAATATATAGCTACTATAGCTTTAATCGCTATTATTGCGGTATTGTCTGCATTTGCTTTGCATTATATGGTTATAGGACCTAAGCAATTTTCACACGATGGAAAGAAAATTTATGCTTTTACATTATTTGAAAGACTTTTTCATTTTATCGCGGCAATTTCTTGGGTGATTTTAGTGCCAACTGGTTTTGTGATGATGTTTGGGGCGACTTTTGGAGGTGGACTTTTTGTAAGAGTTTGTAAAAATTTACATGCTTTTGCAACGGTTTTATTTATCATCTCTATAATCCCTATGTTTTTATGGTGGATTAAAAGAATGCTTCCTGCAAGTTATGATATCAGATGGATGATGATAGTAGGTGGTTATTTAAGCAAAGTAAAACGTCCTGTACCTGCAGGTAAGTTTAATTTTGGTCAAAAATCTTGGTATTATATAGCTGTATTTGGTGGATTTTTGATGATAATTACAGGTGGATTTATGTATTTTCTTGATTTTAATTCCACGGCAATTCAAGGTCTTTTTGGTTTAACTCAAATTGAACTTTTAAGAATTTCAGCTATAGTGCATAATTTCTTGGGTATAGTGTGTGCAGTGTTTTTTGGCGTGCATATTTATATGGCAGTATTTGCAATCAAAGGCAGTATCCATTCTATGATTAGTGGTTATAAAGAAGAAGAAGAGGTTTATATTTTACATTCTTATTGGTATAAAGAATTAAGCAATAAAAAGCAAATTGAACCTAGTTTTTCTTATGATCCTAATGTGAAAATTTAATTTTTTATCAATCTCTCTTAGTTTAAGAGAGATTTTTAAATTTAAATATTTATAAAATTCTTATACTTAAATTCGATATTTTATATTAAGGACTTTTTTTCATTAATAAAATAAGTTTAATTAAATTAGATTTTTATTTTGGGGTGAGATTTGATCTAGGCTAAACTCTCTACCAAAGCCTAGTAAGAATTTGTGTTTAAAGATTGACTAAGTAAGGTTTTAACATATTTTATTGTTTGATTAAATTAGCTATAAGAATAAGAACAATTAAAGCAATTATAAATATTGTTCTTTAATCATTCTAATCTCCATAAACACTAGGTTTTTTAAACTTTAGCATTTTTTATCTTTTTTTATTAAGGAATATTATTAATTTTTAAGATGTTTTTAAATTTAGTCAAAGTAAAAGTGATTAAAAATATTTTAAAATAAATTTATTTCTAATTTAATTTCTTAAAAACATTTACATTTTAATCTACACTGCGTAGTAAAAAAGCGTGTTTGTTATATCTCTTTTAATCCTATGCACGGCAGAGATTGCCGTACTATATAGGTTAAAACTTTTAAATTCTTGTGTTTTAACAAGAATTTCGTTGTAAAGAATTCTCAAAAAGTTTAAGATTAAAATTTATACTTAAGTCCTACTTGACCACTTAAGTAAGTTTCATTTTTATTATCTACTTTACCTGCTAGTATTTGTTTAGCACCAAAGCCAAGATTTATACTGAGTTGATTTGTAAAATCTACATTACCCCCTACGATAATTTGTCCGTATGTTTTTTTCTTGTTGTTAGCTTCTACGCTAGTAAAGAAAGCATTATTTACAGCTAGGTTAGCTGTGTAATCATCACCACTATTGATAACAAATTGTTCTATTTTTGGAGTTACAAAAATATAAGAGTTTTCATTCATATATTTTCTAAATTCAGCACCCATTTCAACACTTACAGAATTGTTTTTCATAGAATCAATATCTTTAGCAATAGCACCATTTTCTGTATGAGATGGAGTATAACTAAAATAATAATTTATCCCTGCAAAAGGTTTAATAAATAAAGTATTATCACTAAAGTCAAACACACGACCTACATTAGCACTAAATCCTAAGAATTTGCTTGTATAATCTGAGTTATATGCACCATCTGTTTGAATATTGTCTTGTTTAGTTGGAGAAACTTGAGCATAAGCTTTAAGATTAAGTTCCCATTGTGGAGCTATATTGATAGTAGAATACATACCTAATTGGAAGTTATCGCTTTTTTGTTCTAAATTATTGTCTTTGATTTTAGCATTTGCATAAGTAAAATAAGCACCCCATAAAACATTATCATTAGCTTGTTTATCTACCCCTACGGTAGCACCATACATTGCACCACTATCTCCATCGATAATGTTAGCACCACCAAAAGCATTAGCCCAAATACTATTGGTATATTCATTTACATAGCTTGGTCTCATATCACTATCTAAAGCAGCAAATTTAAGGCCATTCATTTTAGAAGCATAAGTTCCAAAAGGATTGTTTAGCATTGCTACACGAGAACCTATAGAAACATCATTAGAAATATTCATAGTGGTATTTACTGCACTAGAAGCTGAATTGAGATTGGATACAGATTTACCTGTATTGTCTGTGTCTTTTTTGATTTGTAGGGCTAGTTTTACACC
>NZ_MJWZ01000005.1:0-2451 GCF_001762535.1 Campylobacter sp. BCW_6889
GATCAAGAAGCTATTTTAAGTATTCATAATCCTTATGAAAACAATACTTTAAATTTTGACACAAATGAAGTTAAAAATTATAAAGGAATTATCACTTATATAAAATATCTAGGCATTAATCATGAAAGTGCTTTAAATATTAATGATAGCGCTTCAAATACTAAGCAAATAAAATACAAGCATTTTTTTTCTTTTAAGCTTCAATCAGTTTTGATAAGACTTTCTTTAAATAAAGCCAATCGTATTTATACTCATACTAATATTATAGAAGTGATTAAACAAACCCTTGGTTTTTATCAAGATATCTTACATAAAGAAATTGATTATTCTAATATACATTTTAATTATGAAAAACAAGAACTCATCTCTCAATACAATGAAAGTGATTTAGACTTTATTACAAGATTAAGCCATAATAATGGAATCTTTTTTTATGAAGATGAGAACACTATTTATTTTTGTGATGTATATAAAAATGTAAAAAATAAAGAGATAGAATATAATCCTAATGTTAATAATATTTTAAATCAAGCTTGTATTTCTTCTATTTATAAAGAGCAAAGTTTAAGAACTAATTCTTTTACGCATTCTAGTATTAATGCCAATACTCCTTTAAATCTTTTATCCTTACACTCTAGTAAAGTTCCTTATGAACAAGAACTTAATAACAAGGCTTATTATAATGAACATTTTTATGAGAGTGAATATTCTTTTACAAAAAGCATTGATTTAAAGACTAAGCCTTCTCTTAAAGAAAAAAGAGCCTTAGTATTAAATGAAAGCTTACTAGCAAAAAGTAATATTTATCATCTTAGCTTAGGAGATTTTATCACTTTAAATTATAAGGAGTTTAATCATCAAGAAGAAATAAAAAATCAAGATGAAGAAAAACAAGATAAAGCTTCTTTGCTTAAAGACTTTATTATTATTGCTAATACTCAAATCTTAATTGATGATGCCATCTTAGCTAATTCTATTAATACTAATGATCATTTAAATTTAAAAGATTTAAATTTAAGTAAATCTTATTCCAATACTTTAACTTTATTAAAAAAGAATATTATCTTTACTCCAAGTTTTAAAGTTAAACCTAAAGCTCCTAATAGCACTCAAGGTATTGTTATAGGAGAGAGTAAGGATATAGAAAGTGAGAGAAATACTATTTATACTGATGAGCATGGAAGGGTTAAGGTAAGGATTAATCTTTATGCTAATCAAGAAGAATTAGATGAAAAAGAAAGTTTATATCATCACACTCCTTTTTTAAGAGTAGCTTCTAGTATAGCAAGTAATCATTCAGGTTTTTTTCATACTCCAAGAATAGGAGATGAAGTGATTATTTCTTTTTTAGATGATGATATAGATAAACCTTATGTGAGCTCTAGTTTGTATAATGGGACTACAACTATGCCTCAATATAATTATCCAAGATATCAAAGAGAGATTGCCACTAGCACTTTAAGTTATTTAAGCGAAGTTCCTATTATGATCAATCAAGGCTTAGATACCTTAAAACTTCAAGAAAATACAGATTATGAATTAAGCTCTATTAATAATCATTATCTTACTTTAGCAAATTCTACAATAGGAGTGGATAACACCGATGCAAGAGCAAGGAATGAAATTACCCTAAAAAACGACAAAGACAAAGAAGAAATTTATATCTTAGCGCAAAAAGATTATAAAGAAGAAATAGGTAATAATTATGAGCAAACCATAAAAAATAATAAAACTTCAGAAGTAGGAGCCTTATATACTGAATTTATCACTTTAGGTCATATGCAAAATATCGCAGGATTTAAAAATGTCAATGTAGGGGCTGAATATTTAGAAAATACTTTACTCTCTAAAGATACCAATGTAGGTTTAAGTAATACTTTAAATGTGGGGATTAGCAATGAAATAAACATAGGGCAAAACCACGAAGAAAAAATAGGAAATGACAAAAGAGTCTTTGTAAATAATAATCTAGAACAAGATATTAAAAATGATTCTATTTATAGAGTAGGACATAATAAAAATGAAACCATAAGAGGTTCTTATGTGCTCCAAACTAACCACTCTGTAAAATTTTATTCCAAAAAAGATATGACCTTGGAAACAAATGAATATATTAAAGCCGAAGCAGATGATTCTATTAGTTTTAAAGCTAGAAAAGATTGTACTTTTGCAGCTGATAGAGTTAATACTTTAGCAAACAAAGATAGCGTTTTAGTAGCACAAGAACATATTGTTTCTAGGGTAAAAAATACAATCATTTCTCAAACAGAAGATAAAATTGTAATACAAGTAGGTAAAATGCAAATTATTATAGACGATAAGGGCTTAAGGATCAAAGGCGGTGATCTAAGAGTGGATTAAAACTAATTTTTTAAATTATAACAACACAAGGAAAAACAAATGAAAACTTTAGAAGAAATGCAAGCTATGGATGAAGAAGCTATAACGGAG
>NZ_MJWZ01000006.1:0-49421 GCF_001762535.1 Campylobacter sp. BCW_6889
TTTAAGATTAAAATTTATACTTAAGTCCTACTTGACCACTTAAGTAAGTTTCATTTTTATTATCTACTTTACCTGCTAGTATTTGTTTAGCACCAAAGCCAAGATTTATACTGAGTTGATTTGTAAAATCTACATTACCCCCTACGATAATTTGTCCGTATGTTTTTTTCTTGTTGTTAGCTTCTACGCTAGTAAAGAAAGCATTATTTACAGCTAGGTTAGCTGTGTAATCATCACCACTATTGATAACAAATTGTTCTATTTTTGGAGTTACAAAAATATAAGAGTTTTCATTCATATATTTTCTAAATTCAGCACCCATTTCAACACTTACAGAATTGTTTTTCATAGAATCAATATCTTTAGCAATAGCACCATTTTCTGTATGAGATGGAGTATAACTAAAATAATAATTTATCCCTGCAAAAGGTTTAATAAATAAAGTATTATCACTAAAGTCAAACACACGACCTACATTAGCACTAAATCCTAAGAATTTGCTTGTATAATCTGAGTTATATGCACCATCTGTTTGAATATTGTCTTGTTTAGTTGGAGAAACTTGAGCATAAGCTTTAAGATTAAGTTCCCATTGTGGAGCTATATTGATAGTAGAATACATACCTAATTGGAAGTTATCGCTTTTTTGTTCTAAATTATTGTCTTTGATTTTAGCATTTGCATAAGTAAAATAAGCACCCCATAAAACATTATCATTAGCTTGTTTATCTACCCCTACGGTAGCACCATACATTGCACCACTATCTCCATCGATAATGTTAGCACCACCAAAAGCATTAGCCCAAATACTATTGGTATATTCATTTACATAGCTTGGTCTCATATCACTATCTAAAGCAGCAAATTTAAGGCCATTCATTTTAGAAGCATAAGTTCCAAAAGGATTGTTTAGCATTGCTACACGAGAACCTATAGAAACATCATTAGAAATATTCATAGTGGTATTTACTGCACTAGAAGCTGAATTGAGATTGGATACAGATTTACCTGTATTGTCTGTGTCTTTTTTGATTTGTAGGGCTAGTTTTACACCGCTAAAACTTTTTAAATCTAGTCCTAAACCTTGATCTACAAGTTTGTCTGCGATTTCTCTAAGATTAAGTACAGCATTATATTCAGCACTTCCTTCTTTAAGGTTGTATAATTTTACTACTTCTTTGTCTAAGTTTGGATTGTTTTCGCCTTTTTGTATTATTTCATTTAATTTATTTTTTTGGTCTTCAAGCTGTTTTTTTATTTGTTCATTATCATTAAATTGTTTTATTAGTTTTTCTAGCATTTTTAAGTCAATTTTTAATTGAGTTAGAGTATTTTTTAAATGCTCAGTTGCTGTTCCATTTGCTACCAAGCATTTGCTAGATCCGCAATTTACTTCTTTTAAATTGTAATCTACTAATTCCATATCCAGCAAATTTTTATCAAGTGTTATACTTTGAAAGGTGTCTTGATTTTTATCTATATCGATATAATCACTTGCAAATTTGCCATATGAAGCTTCAGCTGTATTTGATGTGCTTATATCCTTATTAAATCCTTGTGCTTGGATTAAAAGTGTGTTTTTAGCAAGCAAATCTCTAAAAGATGTACCATTTACGCTAAATTTAGAATTAGTGATATTCGCATTATTAGCAACTTTTATAGAATAATTTTGCACTGCATAAGGATTGCCAAATTCAAAAAAGGTTTTGTCTGCATTTAAATTTCCATTTACGACAAGGTTATTTCCATATACAGATACTCTTGAGCCTTTTTGTGTATCATCTTCTACTAAATTAGTTCCGCTAAGGCTTAAATCTCCATTGAACACCGAGCCGCTTTGATTGACATATAAATTCATATCTTTAAGTATGGTTTCTTTAGCATTTACATAAAGATTTGCAATGTAAGAACTTTCCATACCAACATTTTCGATATTTAAAGTATTTTTATCACCCAAATCAAAGACATACTTAAATTCATCAGTATCGATATCTTTATCATCTGGATTTAAAAAGCTTTCATCATCAAATCTAGGAATGTTTGATTTTATGGTTAAATCATTGCCTTTTAAACTATCTCTATTTATTAAAACTACATCTTGCCCTTTAACTTCAAAATAATCTTGCAGATTTTTTCCGCTAATCCCATCTAGTTCTATTTCAGTTGGTGTTGTCTGAGTTTCAACTAAGGTATTTTTAGAATTTAAATCTACTGCCATTACATTGCTACAAAGTGCAGCACCTAAGCCAAAACCCACTAAAACTTTACTCGCCGAAAACGAAAGCTTCATAAATTCTCCTTATACAAAAAATAAAAAAACCATTATACCCCCCCCCATAAAAAAGAGCTTAAGAAGTAATTTTATAAAGAGAAAATTTTATTTTTGTTTTTAAATTTCAAATTGTTAGTATATTTTCACTTGAAGAGTTTAAAGAGTAAATTTATGTTTTTTTGATATAAAATGCTTTAAAATTCTTAAAAATTATAAATTAAATCCCTATTTTTTTATCAGTATTACTTTTAATTATGTTTTTTTGATATAATTAAATTTTTAAAATAACGCGAAAAGAGAAAGCTTATGGAACCCTTATTTACAACTCAAATTTTAAAATATAAAGGTGATGAATCTTTTACATGCGATGATACTTTAGTGCGTGAAATTAAGCTTGAAATTTTTATTAATGATGAAAGAGTAGGTGCTTTAATGGCAACTCCTGTAGATGAACAGGCATTAGCAATAGGGTATTTAATGAGCGAAAATATCATTGCGAAAGTAAGCGATATTGAGAACATAGAAACAAAAGATGATGGTATGAGTGTGCATATCAAAGCAAAGATTGATAAAGAAAATTTAGCAAAGCTTAATGCTGAAGGCGTAGTTATAAGTGGTTGTGGTAGAGCACATACTGCAAATATCGATTTAGAAGCCATTGAAGCAAGTAAAATTAGTTCTGATGTAAAATTTAGCAAAGATGAAATTTTAAAACAAATGAGTACTTTTTATACTCAATGTGAGCTTTATGAGAAAACAGGCTGTGTACATACGGCTAAGCTTTTTGTAAATGAGAAAACTTTTTTTATAGGTGAAGATATAGCTCAACATAATACCATAGATAAAGCTTTAGGAAAAGCACGTTTAGCTGGGGTTGATTTAAGTCAATGTTTTTTAATGGTTAGTGGAAGGCTAAGTTCTGAAATGGTAGCTAAAGCAGTTATGCATAAAATTCCAGTCCTTGTTTCACGCACGGCTCCTACTTGTTTAGGAGTTATGATAGCAAGAAAATTTGATTTAACGCTTTGTGGTTTTGCTAGAGAAAATAAGATTAATATTTATAGTGGAGAATTTAGAATTCATGGATAAAAACCAAGAAAAAGAAATCATCTCATACATGAGAGAATTGTTAAATAGTAATGAAAAATTAGATTGTGGTACGGCTTTTAAAATTGCAAAGAAATTTAATGTAAATATAGAAAAAATCGGACAATTAGCCGATGAAAATCACATGAGAATTGATAATTGCGAGTTGGGGCAATTTGGATATTTAGATTTTGAAAAAGCAAAGATTGAAGTGCTTAAAAAAATAGAACCTAGTTTAGATGAAAAGCGTAGAATTTTTTGTAAAGATGCAAGAGATATTGCTAAAGAAGGTTGTGGACTTAAAAGTATGCGTTCAGCTTTAAAAGCTTATAAGGTTGATGTAAAGTATTGTCAACTTGGTTGTTTTAAAGAAAAAAAAGGTAAGCAATTTATAGTAAGAACAAAAACTTGGATTGAAAATGCGGATGGAGATTTGCTTTTTGGACGAGGAAAAACAGAACTTTTAGAGCTTATCGGACAAACAGGTAGTTTATTGCATGCTTCTAAACTTATGGGGATTAATTATAAAAAAGCTTGGATGCATTTACAAACCTTACAAAAAAATTCTCAAGAAATTTTAGTTAGCACACGACAAGGACGCTCTAAAGAATCAGGAACAAAACTTACTCCTAGAGCTTTGGAATTAATGGAAAATTACTCTATTTTGCAAAAGGACATAGAAGAATACGCTAATAAACGTTTTAAAGAATTGTTTTTAAAAGGAAAAAAATAAATCTTCTATCAAAAAATACTAATACATAATATTTTTATAATTAATTAATATTATTTTTTAAAAAAATATGTTAAAATTAGAAACTAAATTTTTTTAGGAGTTGTAAGATGTTTAAATCTTTAAATATAGGTTTAAAACTTATTTTTTCTGTGGCAACTGTTGTTGTTATTGGACTTGTTATTTTAATTTCATTAATCACAAAACAAGTAAGTCAAAATATTACCAAAAATACAGAAGATATTCTTGCTTCTATCACGAAAGAATATGCTACCCAAACTCAAGGAATTTTTGGGGAAATGATCGCTTTAAATAAAAGTATTTCAGGTACTTTAACAGAAATGTTTAGATCAACCTCCAAAGAAGATTTAGATATAGATAATATAACAAATATTATAACCAATACTTTTGATAATAGCGCTTATTCTAATTTTACTTATTTGTATCTTATCGATCCGCCAGAATACTTTAAAGAAGAGAGTAAATTTTTCAATACTCAAAGTGGAAAATTTGTCATGCTTTACGCCGATGAAGAAAAGGATAATAAAGGCGGAATAAAAGCAATACAAGCTAGTGATGAAATAGCTAATTTGCAAGTTGTGCAAGATATATTAAAAAAAGCAAAATATGGGGAAAATAAAGTATATATAGGCCGTCCTATTAAAATGAATTTAGAAGGTCAAAATTTTGATGCTGTAAATATTGCTATGCCTATATTTGACCGAAAAAATCAAGTTGTAGGTGTTATCGGTATGACTTTGGATTTTTCGGCTATTGCTACTTATCTTTTAGACCCTAAGAGCCAAAAATATAATGGAGAATTAAGAATTCTTTTAAATTCAGATGGTCTTGTTGCAATTCATCCTAATAAAAATTTGGTTTTAAAAAATTTAAAAGATGTCAATCCTAACAAAGGTGCACAAGAGACTTATAAGGCTATGAGTGAAGGAAAAAATGGAGTTTTTAACTATATAGCTTTTGATGGTGATGATTCCTATGCTGCGATTAATAGTTTTAAAGTGCAAGATAGTTCTTGGACGGTTTTGGTAACTGCTCCTAAATATTCAGTTTTTGAACCTTTGAAAAAATTACAATTAATTATTATTAGCGCATCTTTTATTTTTATTTTTGTTGTTTTAGGAGTGGTTTATTATTGCGTAAGAAAAATTGTCGCATCTAGATTGCCTGTGATTCTTAGTTCTTTAGAATCATTTTTCCGTTTTTTAAACCATGAAAAAATTGAACCTAAGGCTATTGAAATTCGTGCCAATGATGAGCTAGGGGCAATGGGTAGAATCATAAATGAAAATATTGAAAAGATTCAAATATCTTTAGAACAAGATCAAAATGCTGTAGATGAATCAGTGCAAACTGCTAGAGAAATCGAAAAAGGTAATTTAACTGCAAGAATTACTAAAAATCCTATAAACCCTCAATTAGTAGAACTTAAAAATGTTCTTAATAGAATGCTTGATGTTTTGCAAAGTAAAATTGGTTCTAATATGAATGAAATTAATAGAGTTTTTGATAGTTATAAAGCGCTTGATTTTAGCACAGAGGTGCTTGATGCTAAAGGCGAAGTTGAGATTACAACTAATATTTTAGGTAAAGAAATTAAAAAGATGCTTGTAGCTTCTTCAAATTTTGCTAAAGATTTAGCCAATCAGTCAGAAGAGTTAAAAAATTCTATGCAAAAACTTGCTGATGGCTCTAATGCACAAGCGAGTTCTTTAGAACAATCGGCTGCAGCTGTAGAGGAGATTAATTCTTCTATGCAAAATGTAAGTGGAAAAACAGTTGAGGTTGCTTCGCAAGCTGATGATATAAAAAATATTGTCAATGTGATTAAAGATATCGCTGAGCAAACGAATCTTCTTGCTTTAAATGCAGCTATTGAAGCTGCACGTGCTGGAGAACATGGGCGTGGTTTTGCAGTTGTTGCAGATGAGGTAAGACAGCTTGCGGAAAGAACAGGAAAATCCTTATCTGAAATAGAGGCAAATATTAATATACTTGTTCAAAGCGTAAATGAAGTAGCAGAATCTGTAAAAGAACAAACAGCAGGAATCACACAGATTAACGATGCTATAGCACAACTTGAAACTGTAACTAAGGAAAATGTCGAAGTTGCAAATGTTACCAATAATATAACAAATGAAGTCAATCAAATTGCTGCGGCAATTCTTGAAGATGTGAATAAAAAAAGATTTTAAAAAAGCTCATTTTGAGCTTTTGAATTTTTTCCATATTGTTTAAAATTTTTAAACACAAAACAAGTAATAAAATAATATTATTTTTCAAAGCTAATATCAAGGAAAAATAATGAAAATTGATTGTTGCAATCTTTCTTGTCCTCAGCCTATAGTTGAAACAAAAAACGCTCTTGAAAAACTTCAAGAAAATGAAATTTTAGAAATTGTTTTAAATTCTATTATTTCAAAAAATAATGTTGTAAAATTTCTTAACTCTTTAAATTTAAATCCTATTATAGATGAAAATGCACAAGAGTTTTGCATCAAAGTGCAAAAAAAGAATTTTAATTCTAGTGAAGTAAATATTCACGATTATAATGTTTTATTTTTAAAAACCGACAAAGTGGGTGAGGGTGAATTGGGACAAAATTTACTTGTAGGATTTTTAAGTACCTTAAAAAATTTAGATCATGCTCCAAGTAAAATTCTTTGCGTAAATGAAAGTGTTTTAATCAATGTTGATGAAAATCATAAAGCACATTTAGCTATGAAAGAACTTGAAAATTTAGGTATTGAGATCATAAGTTGCGGAGCTTGTTTGGAATTTTTTAATAAAAGCAAAGAACTTAAAATAGGAAATATAGGCAATGCTTATGAAATTTTAAACGAGCTTTTTGGTAAAGCAAAGATTATTACTTTGTAAAGGAAAAACACTGCAATATAAAAATCAAAATTTAACGCATTTTGTTAAAGCAGCAGGCTGAGCAGCGAAATTAAGCCCGGGTGGTCTTAAAACAATTTTAAATTTCATGCAAAAAACCCCTGCCTTACTTAGCGATATTGGAAATAATGAAGATGCAAGTGTATATCAAATCAGCCGCGATTTAGCTTTGGTGCAAACGCTTGATTTTATCACTCCTATAGTAGATAGTGCTTATCATTTTGGTGCTATTGCCGCAGCAAATGCTTTAAGCGATGTTTTTGCTATGGGTGCAGAGGTGATTAATGCCTTAAATATAGTAGGTTTTGATACTTGTAATCATGATTTAAATATCTTAAAAGAGCTTTTAGAAGGTGCAAATGATAAGGTTCAAGAATGCAATGCTTTAGTTGTGGGTGGCCATACTATAGAAAGCACTGAGCTTTTTTTTGGACTTAGTGTTACAGGAAAAGTACATCCTAGTAAATTTATTGCTAATAATACTTCTAAAGTTGGAGATTGTATCATTTTAACCAAGCCTTTAGGAACAGGAATTTTAAGTACAGCTTTAAAGGCACAAATGCTAAATCAAAAACATTTAGATATAATGCTTAAAAGTATGATGGAGTTAAATTATAAAGCCAGTCAAATTGCTCTTAAATTTCACCCAAGCGCCATGAGTGATGTCACAGGTTTTGGACTTTTAGGTCATTTAAAAGAAATGCTAAATAAAAATATTTCTTTTGAAATTTTTGAAAGTGAACTTCCTTTTTTAGATGGAGTAAAAGAGTATTTTAATATGGGTTTAATTCCTGCTGGAGCTTATAAAAATTTAGAATTTATAAAAGAATTTATCCCTGATTTAAATGAAGAAAAATTATTACTTTGTGATCCGCAAACTTCAGGAGGACTTTTAATTTCTATAAGTGAAAAAGAATCCTTAGAATGTTTAAAAAAACTAGAAGATGAAAATATTCAAGCTAAAATTATTGCTAAGGTTGCAAATAAGCAAGAAAATGATATTATCATTTCTTAATTTTTGTTACTTATATACCCATTAAAATTTTTTTTATCATTTTTTATACATTTTCTATGATTTAAAATATTATTTTTTATCTTATTTATATATTATTTATTAAAATTTATTTTATCTTAGGAGATACGAAATGATACAAAAAGCTTTAGCCTTAGCTGAAGAATTGCAAGGACAAATAGAAGCTAATATTTTAAATTCTGAAAAAGAATTTCACTCAAAAATGCAAAAACTTCTTAATAATCCCAAAAATAAAGTTATGCTTATAGAACTGCTAGATCGTTCTTTTAGATGTAAAGATAAAAATGCAAGTTTTGAGCTTATAGAATATACTTTGAATAAATATGGTATAGCGGATTTTTTTAGCACCTTTGAAAAATTCCTACTTTTTAGTTTTTTAAATTTTGGTAAATTTGCTCCTAATTTAAGTGTACCTTTTTTTGTCAAACATTTAAGAGAAGATACTAAAGCCATGGTTCTAGATGCAAATCCTAGTGTTTTAGAACCACATATTAAGAAAAGAAAAGAGCAAGATAAAATTACCTTAAATGTGAATTTAATCGGCGAAGAGGTTTTAGGCGAAGCTGAGAGTAAATATCGTATGCAAAAATACGAAGAAGCCTTAAAATCAAGTTATATCACTTATATTTCCATAAAAATTACTACTATTTTTTCACAAATTAATATTATAGATTTTGATTATTCTAAAGAAGAGGTAGTAAAAAGACTAGATTATCTTTATGCTTTAGCCTTAGAAGAAGAGAAAAAACAAGGTGTATCTAAATTTATCAATCTGGATATGGAAGAATTTAGGGATTTAGAACTCACCGTTGCAGCTTTTATGGAAAGTGTGGCTAAATTTGATATTAAAGCAGGGATTGTTTTGCAAGCTTATATTCCTGATTCTTATGAGTATCTTAAAAAACTTTTTGATTTTTCAAAAGAGAGAGTTTTAAAAGGTATGAAGCCTATTAAGATCCGTTTTGTTAAGGGTGCTAATATGGAAAGTGAAGAAACTATTGCATCTCAAAAAGGCTGGGAACTTCCTACTTTTGACAAAAAAATAGATACTGATAGCAATTATAATAAAATGCTTGATTTTATTCTTGAAGGAGATAATTATAAATACATCAACATAGGAATTGCAAGTCATAATATCTTTGAGATTGCTTATGCTTATACACGCATAAGTGAAGTGGGTGCTTTAGATTCTTTTACTTTTGAAATGCTTGAAGGTATGAGCTTACAATGTTCTTATGAATTATCTAAAATGCATGATTTAATCCTTTATGCTCCAGTTTGCGATGAAGCACATTTTAATAATGCCATTGCTTATCTTGTAAGACGCCTTGATGAAAATACAAGTGAAGATAATTTTATGCGTTATTTTTTTAATCTTAAAGTAGGAGATAAAAACTGGAATATCCAAAAAGAACTTTTTTTAAAATCTTTAGAAGGCATAAGAACTCTTGATAACACTACGCATCGTAAGCAAGATAGAAATAAAGAATCAAATATCATGAGTTCTTATGAAAGTAAAAAATTTAGCAACGAAAGTGATACGGATTTTATTTTAGCGCAAAATAGAGCGTGGGCTAAAGAAATTAAAGCTAAGTATGAAAATTTAAAAGATTATGATGTTTATCCTGTTATAGGTGAGTTTGATTTTAAAGCAGAAAATTTAAATGTTTTAGAAGTTAAAGATAAGATTGAAGATAGAGTGATAGGAAAGGCTTATTTAGCAGGAGAAAAAGAAATCAAACAAGCTTTAGAAATAGCTAAAAATTCCAAATTTACACAAAAAAGTCATGATGAAATTTATCAAATTTTAGCCAAAAGTGCAAAACTTATGAGAGAAAGAAGAGGGGATTTGATAGGTTTGGCAGCTTTAGAAGTGGGCAAAACCTTTTTAGAGATCGATCCTGAAGTAAGTGAGGCTATTGATTTTATAGAGTTTTATCCGCACTCTTTAGAAGAGCTTAAAAAACAAAATCCAAAAGTTAAATTCACACCCAAAGGCATAGGGGTTACGATAGCTCCTTGGAATTTTCCTGTAGGGATTTCAGTGGGCACCATAGCTGCACCATTAGCTGCAGGTAATGTGGTGATTTACAAACCTTCTTCACTTTCAACCTTAACAGGTTATATGCTTTGTAAGTGTTTTTGGGATGCAGGTATTCCAAAAGATGCTTTGATTTTCTTACCTTCAAAAGGAAGCGATGTTTCTAAATATTTACTTGTTGATGAAGCGATTAAATTTTCAATTCTTACAGGGGGAGAGGATACTGCTTATGCTATGTTAAAAGCTAATCCAACCTTGCTTTTAAGCGCTGAAACGGGCGGAAAGAATGCGACTATAGTTTCTAAATTTGCTGATCGTGATAGCGCGATTAAAAATATCATTCATTCTGCTTTTAGCAATAGCGGTCAAAAATGTTCAGCTACTTCTTTGCTAGTCTTAGAAGAAGAGGTTTATAATGATGAAGAATTTAAAAAGACTTTAGTGGATGCTGCAAGTTCTATGGCAGTGGGCAACCCTTTTGAATTTAAAAATAAATTAGGTGCTTTAGCTGATAAGCCAAGTTCTAAAGTTCAAAAGGCTTTAGATGAATTACAACCTTATGAAGAATGGGCATTAAAACCTAAGTTTTTAGAGGATAATCCTTATTTGATGACTCCAGGCATAAAATACGGCACTAAAAAGGGTGATTTTACTCATATGAATGAACTTTTTGTGCCGATTTTAAGTGTGATGAAGGCTAAAGACTTAAAAGAAGCTATTGATATAGTAAATTCCACAGGTTATGGTTTAACTGCAGGTTTTGAAAGCTTAGATGAAAGAGAATGGGAGTATTTTCACACTCATATAGAAGCAGGAAATATTTATATCAACAAACCAACCACAGGGGCTATAGTTCTGCGTCAACCTTTTGGTGGGATTAAAAAATCTGCCATAGGTTTGGGTAGAAAAGTGGGAATTTATAATTATATCACTCAATTTTTAGAGATTAAGCAAGAAGATTTTGATGATCATTTAATTGAAGATAAATTTTCAAAAAAATTAGCACAAATAGATTTAAAAGAATCACAAGATTTTATGAACAATTTAATTAAAATGTCTCAATCTTATGCTTATCATTATAAAAATGAATTTAGTGTTTCAAAAGATTATGTCAATATTCGTGGAGAAGATAATCTTTTTTCTTATACTAAAATAAAGAATATGGTTTTAAGACTTTGTGGAAATGAAAGCTTAAAAGATGTTTTAGGGGTGGTTTTAGGTGCAAATATTGCAAATATTGATCTAAGTATCAGTTATGATGAACAAGATATTAGTATGATAGAACGAATTGTTCAAAGCATAGGAGCAAAAGTATTATTTTTAAAAGAAAATAAAGAAAATTTTATCAAGAGTATTAAAGAATATGAAAGAGTGCGTTATTTGGCAAAGCCAGATGTAAATGATGAGATTTATAAAGAGGCTGCAAAGCTTGCTAAAATCATCATAAGAGAAAAGCCATTGTTAAATGGTCGTTTTGAACTTTTAAATTATTTTAATGAAAAAGCTTTAAGTATATCTTTTCATCGCTATGGAAATTTAGGCATTAGAGCAATATCTTAATAATTAAGGAGAGATTGATGGAAGTAGTTCAAATTAATACCCCAATAGCAGTGATGTTTGTAGTTTATGCCTTATTGATGCTTTATATAGGTTTTTATTTTTATAAACAAAATAAAAATTCAGAAGATTATTTTTTAGGTGGGCGTACTATGGGGCCTGTGATATCTGCACTTAGTGCAGGGGCTTCTGATATGAGTGGTTGGCTTTTAATGGGATTACCAGGAGCTTTATATGTAAGTGGTTTTATAGATTCTTATATTGCAATTGGGCTTACTATAGGAGCTAGTTTAAATTGGATTTTTGTGGCAAAAAGACTTAGAATTTATACCAGCGTGATTGCAAATTCTTTGACTATTCCTGATTATTTTGAAACTCGTTTTGATGATGATAAACATATACTGCGCATCATATGTGCGGTGGTAATTTTGATATTTTTTACCTTTTATGTTTCATCAGGACTTGTAAGTGGAGCAAAACTTTTTGAAAGTACTTTTGGTATCAGATATGATTATGCTTTAACTACCGGAACGATTATTATTGTTGCTTATACTTTTTTAGGTGGATATAAGGCAGTTTGTTGGACGGATATGATACAAGGGCTTTTAATGATGATGGCTTTAATCATTGTGCCTTTGGTTATGCTTTATCATTTAGGTGGCTTTGGTGAAGCGATGAATATAGTAAGAGAAATAAAGCCACAAGCTTTATCTATGGGCGAAGGAGTAGGAGTTATAAGCATTATATCTGCACTTGCTTGGGGTTTGGGTTATTTTGGTCAACCACATATTTTAGTGCGTTTTATGTCGATTCGTTCTACTAAAGATATTCCTATGGCCACTTTTATAGGTATTGCTTGGATGGCGGTTTGTCTTTTAAGTGCTTGTATGATAGGTGTTTTGGGCATAGCTTATGTGCATAAATTTGAATTAAGTTTGCAAGATCCTGAAAAGATTTTCATCGTGATGTCGCAACTTTTATTTAATCCTTGGATAGCAGGTATTTTACTCAGTGCTATTTTGGCGGCTATTATGAGTACGGCAAGTTCACAATTGCTGGTTTCAAGTTCTACTATAGCAGAAGATTTTTATAAAAAGATTTTTAGAGAAGATGCGCCAAGTCATGTTGTATTAAATTTAGGTAAATTAGGTGTTTTACTGGTAGCTGTAATAGCGTTTTTGATTTCTACTGATAAAAATTCAAGTGTTTTGAGTATAGTTTCTTATGCATGGGCTGGATTTGGAGCTTCTTTTGGTTCTGTAATGCTTTTTTCTTTATTTTGGAGTAGGATGACAAGAGTAGGAGCGATTTTAGGTATGATAACAGGAGCTGCTACTGTGGTACTTTGGAAGAATTTTGCAAATTCGGGTCTTTATGAAATAGTTCCAGGGTTTTTAGCAGCTTCGGTGGTAATTATTATTGCAAGTTTGTTTACAAATGTAAGATCTGGAACTAAAGCAGCTTATGAAAAGATGTTAAAAGAGCTTTGAGAACAAAAGCCTTTTTTAAGGCTTTTGTATTAAAAATCTTAGCGTGGGTCCACTTTGATCGATTTCAAGCACTTTAAAACCACGGTTTTTTGCATCTTGAGGTATGGAATTGATACTTTGTGGACAATCGCAAAGCACTTCTAAAATTTCTCCACTTTGAAGCTTAGGTAAGACATCAAGTGTTGCTATAGCAGGATAAGGGCAAGCTTCACCTTGCAAATTTAAACTATAAGTAATTTTCATTGTTTATCCTTTAAGTTGATTTTTAAAGAAGTGTTTTTTATAAAATACCACAAAAGCAAACATTAAGATGAATAAAATAAGGTTGATAAAAAATCCATTTAAATTTCCAAATTCAGTTAAAAGATTGATTTTTACACCTTCTTTAAGAACCTTTGGTAAAAAGTCATAACTTAAGGCTAAAATCATAGTTCCTATTATATTTGCAATTCCTACTATCATAAAATGACTTTGTCCTTCAAAGGCACGATAAGCCCAACCACACTCACAACCTCCGGCAAAAACTATACCAAAACCAAACAAAAATGCTCCTACAGCTACAGCAGGAGAAAGTTCTATGAGTTTGCTAGTATGACCTTGCAAGATAAAAGCAAAAGCGATTAAAGAGGCGATAATCATACTGATTAATGCGCCTTTTATAGCATTATCTCTACCAAATAAAAACAAATCTCTAAAGCAAGAAGTAAAACAAATTTGCCCTCTAGAAATAATAAAGCCAAAAACAAAACCAAAAATCAGTGCCAAAGCTAGAAGACTTTGTTTGTTTTGTGTGCTGATATTGTCATTTGTAAAAACAAGATAAAACACCCAAACTAAAAAGGCCATGAAAAGCAATATGCCTAAGTTAAAATATAATTTTGTACGCAAACTTTGCTTGTTTAACGGCAAATTTTCTTTATTTACCCGTTCTAATTTAGCTTTAGGTTTAAAAAAGGAAGTGTTGCAAATTTTCACTCCTAGATAAATTCCTAAAACCATAAAAACAGTAAAAAGCCAAGTGTGTAAAGAAAAATAAGGTAAACCTGTAAAAAAATTAGCTAAATTACATCCAAACGCAAGTCTTGCTCCATATCCTGAAAGAATTCCACCTACTATTGCTTGAAAAATTCTTATATTGCTAGCAGGTAGACGAAATTTGACTTTGTTAGCTAAAAGTGCGGCTACTAAACAACCTATAAACATACCTATGAGCATAATACCATCAGTTCTTGTTAAAGGGGTTCCATTTAAATTTTGCTTTTGGTAATAAGAATATCCATCTAAATTCATACCTAAAAGTTCTAGAAATTCACCGCCCCAACGCGTCATTTCTCCAGTAACAGCCCAAACGCCACCAAAAATCCCAAAATACACTGCACTTAAAATTCCAAGTGCAATCATAGAATGGGAATTGTCCCAAAAATTGATTAAATATTTTTGTTTAAAAGAATTCAAAGAAAGATCCTAATAATGTAATCATCAAAACTTGATGCTAAAAAAGAGTGAGATTATAGCTTAAATTTAATATGAAGTCAAAAAGAATATTGATAAATTTATTTTGTTTTTCATTAAAAATCGCTATAATTATCGCTTTGGAAGATTAGCGTATCTGGTGATCGCCACTGACTTCAAATCAGATGAAAGGATAGTTGACTATTCTTTGGGGAGTTCGATTCTCTCATCTTCTCGCCAATATTAAAGTAAAATCAAGGAAATTTTTATGAGCAAAGCAGATATTATTGTCGGCATTCAATGGGGCGATGAAGGAAAAGGTAAGGTAGTTGATAAATTATGTGAAAATTATGATTTTGTTTGCAGAAGTGCAGGTGGACACAATGCAGGACATACGATTTGGGTAAATGGTGTAAGATATGCGCTTCATCTTATGCCAAGTGGAGTTTTGCATCCAAGATGTATTAATATTATCGGAAATGGAGTTGTGGTTTCTCCTGAAGTATTGATTGCTGAAATGGCTCAATTTGAAAATTTAAAAGGTAGATTATATATCAGTGATAGAGCTCATTTAAATTTAAAACATCATTCTTTAATAGACATTGCAAAAGAAAAACTCAAAGGCAAAAATGCCATAGGAACAACAGGTAAGGGTATAGGACCTTCTTATGCAGATAAGATTAATCGTACAGGACATAGAGTTGGAGAGCTTTTAGAACCACAAAGACTTTGTGAGGCTTTGATGAAAGATTTTGAAGCTAATAAAACTTTTTTTGAAATGCTTGAAATTGAAATTCCAAGTGCTGAAGAATTGCTTGCTGATTTAAAACGCTTTAATGAAATTTTAACTCCTTATATTACAGATACTACAAGAATGCTTTGGAAGGCTTTAGATGAAGATAAAAGAGTACTTTTAGAAGGAGCTCAGGGTTCTATGCTTGATATTGATCATGGAACTTATCCTTATGTTACAAGTTCAAGTACTATTTCAGCAGGCGCTTTAACAGGACTTGGGTTAAATCCTAAAGAAGCGGGAAATATTATAGGTATTGTAAAAGCTTATGCAACGCGTGTGGGAAATGGAGCTTTTCCTACTGAGGATAAGGGCGAAGATGGAGAAAAAATTGCACAAATTGGAAAAGAAATTGGCGTAAGCACAGGACGTAAAAGACGCTGTGGATGGTTTGATGCGGTTGCTGTAAGATATACAGCAAGGCTTAATGGTCTTGATGCTTTATCTTTGATGAAGCTTGATGTTTTAGATGGTTTTGAAAAGATAAAAATTTGTCGTGCTTATGAATATAAGGGCATGGAAATCGACTATATACCAAGTGATTTAGAAAATGTTCAACCTATTTATGAAGAAATGGATGGTTGGGATAAAGTTTTTGGTATAAAAGATTATGATTTATTGCCAGAAAATGCTAAAAAATATATAGCAAGACTTGAAGAGCTTGCAGGGGTTAAAGTAAAGTATATTTCCACTAGCCCTGAAAGAGATGATACTATCATCTTATGAAAAGTAAATATAATTCTGTTGTAAAAGTAAGAAAACAACAACTTGATAAAGCAGAATCAAATCTTAATCAAGCCAAACAAAGACAGCTTGAACATGAAAAAGCTTATGAACTTTCACGCCAAGAGTGTGAAAGTTTAGGCGTATTGCCAAAATCAGGATCTATAGCAGAGTTAAGATCAAATTTAAGTATGGCGCAAGTAGGACGCGAGGCTTTGGCAAGAGCTAAGGAGAAAGTAGAACTTTCTAAAAAAGAAATGAACCATTATCAGTTTTTATATCAAAAAGCGCATTTAGATTATGAAAAAATGAAGGCTTTGGAAACTGAAGAAATTAAACAAAAACAAAAAGAACTTGCGAAGGCTGAAGAAAAATTTTTAGATGAAATTGCAATCAGTCGTTTTTTCAAAGGGGAAAAAGATGATTAAAAAATTTATATTGTTAGTTTTTATTTCAAGTGTAGTTTTTGGAGCTGAACAAGATTGTGAGCAGTATTTTGAAGCTAGAAAAGCTCAAATTGAATTGCAAACTAGAGAATTTGATGAAGCAAGACAATCTTTAGAAGCTTATAAAGCCTCTTTTGAAGCTTTGCAAAAAGAAAGGCTTGAAAATTTAGAAAAAAAAGAGGCTGAGGTTAATGCGACTTTGGTAAAAATTGAAGAATTAAAACTTGAAAACGCAAGGCTTGTAGAAGAACAACAAAAGATTTTAAATTCAATCAATGATAAAACTCAAGGTAGGGTTAAAGAAATTTACTCCCAAATGAAAGATGCAGCCATTGCAGATGTTTTAAGTCAAATGGATGCAGAGGATGCAAGCAAAATAATGCTTTCTTTGGAATCGCGTAAAATTTCAGGTGTTTTATCTAAAATGGATCCAAAAAAAGCCAGCGAGCTTACTTTACTTTTGAAAAATTTAGATAATAATGCTAGTAATTAGGTGATTAAAAAAAATGAAAATTTTTCATTTTTAACATTCTTTTACCAAAAATAAGCTATTATTTTAAATATTATTAAATAAAAGGTTTTTAAGATGCGTATAAAATTACCACATATTCCTTATATCGCAAATAAAATGATGTTAGATATAGCTAATTCTTCTTTTGTAGAAATTAAAGATCAGTTAGAAAAGCTTAAGGTATGTATAATAGAAGTTTTAGAGAAAGATATTCTAAATGAAAGAAAATTAGATGAAAGAGTCAAAGAGCTTTTAGAGCAACAAGAAGATGAAATGGAGCTTATGCAAGTAGATCGTAAAAATATGTTTTGGCTTGTGAAGAAAAAGTTAGCTCCTGAATTTAATGTGATTTTAGATTCTGAAGATAGACATAATCATCTAGCGCATCAAATTTTAGAAGAACTTGTAGAGAATGATTATATTAATTTTATAGTGAGTGAAAATAGAGTTAAAAATTTAATCTTTTCAAGCATAGAGTCTTATCTTAAAATTTATGAAAAACTTGAAGATGAGGTTTATGAGAAAATTAGTAATTATAAAACAAAACCTATTCCAGGTAGCGAAGAATACGATCTTATCTTTGAAAAACTCTATCAAGAAGAGCTTAGAAAAAAAGGTATGTTTTAATGAAGGCTTATATTTATTTAGAAAATGATATTTTTTTAAGTGCTAAGGCTTTTGGGAAGAGTGGTACTTTTTTTGGAGAGCTTGTATTTAATACTTCTTTAACAGGGTATCAAGAAATTATTTCAGATCCTTCTTATGCAGGGCAATTTATCGTATTTTCCATGCCAGAAATTGGTATAGTGGGAACCAATGAAAATGATAATGAAAGTAAGGAAATTTTTGCAAGCGGTGTTTTAATGCGTGAATTAAGTTCCAGTTTTTCAAATTTTCGCGCTAAAGAAAGTCTGCAAGATTATCTTGAAAAACATGGAAAAATAGGAATTTATGAACTTGATACGAGATATCTAGTAAAAATGATAAGAAATAATGGCAATTTAAGAGCTGTAATTTCAACTGAAATTTCAAATAAAGAAGATTTAAAAATCGCCTTAGAAAAATCAGCAAAAATTGATGAAGTAAATTTTGTAAAAGAAGTTAGCACTAAGAAAAATTATTCTCATAAACAAGGTGTTTGGAACGCTAGTTTTCAAAAATTTAATGATGCTAAAAGAAGTGAGAAAAAAGTTGCTGTTATAGACTATGGTGTTAAAACAAATATCCTAAATGAACTTGTAGAAGTAGGTTTTGAAGTAGAAGTTTATCCATATAATGTTAAAGCAGATGAGTTGATTACTCTGTATAAAAAAGGTGAAATTCAAGGCGTGTTTCTTTCTAATGGTCCAGGTGAGCCAAGGATTTTAAAACAAGAGATTGCAGAGATTAAAAAACTTGCAGAAGCTAAAATTCCTATGCTTGGAATTTGCTTAGGTCACCAGCTTTTAAGTAATGCTTTTGGATATGAAACTTATAAAATGAAATTTGGACAACATGGAGCAAATCATCCTGTGATCAATCTTGATACAAAAACGGTAGAAATTACCGCACAAAATCATAATTATAATGTTCCAGAAGAATTAGCTCAAGTGGCTCATATCACTCATAGAAATTTATTTGGCGATAATGTTGAAGGAGTAAGATATAAAGACTATCCTATTATTTCAGTGCAACATCACCCGGAAAGTTCTTCAGGTCCTCATGAAAGTAAGTACATTTTTAAAGAATTTATGAATTTGATGTGAGTATAGATTTTTTAGCTATTATCAGCGTTGCTTTTTTATCTAGTTTTGGACACTGCTATTCTATGTGTGGTGGTTTTAATTTACTTTTTATAAATTTAAATTCAAAAAGCAATAATTTATTTTTATTAACTTTTATTTATCATTTGTTTAGAATTTTTGCTTATATTGTTTTAGGGATAATTTTTGGGACTTTTGGGAATATCTTGGCAATCAATGCTAAGGTTCAAAGTTTGTCATTTTTTATTCTTGGTATATTTATGATGATTTTGGGTTTTGCTCTTATTTTTAGAGGCAATATGTTATCTTTTATTGAAAATAATGTTTTTTTTGATAGTTTTGTAAAGAAAATTATTAAAAAATCTAAAAATTTTAAAGGATTAAAATCAGCTATATTTTTAGGATTTTCAAATGGTTTTGTTCCTTGTGGATTGGTGTATTTTTTTATAGCCAATGCAATAAGTAAGCAAAATATTTTTGAAGGTATTTTAGTAATGATGATTTTTGGAATATCAACTTTACCTGCGATGTTATTTTTTTCTAAAATTTCACAATTTTTTAGTGATTTTTTGAAAAATTTGTTTAATTATTTATCGTATGGCATTATTGTTTGTTACGGTATAAATCTTGCCTATATAGGTTTTAAGGCTTTTCAATGAAAGATTTTTTTAAAGATCAGTTTTTTAAAGCTCTGGAAAAAAATACAATTTTTTCAAGAGCTGATGTGCAAGGAAATTTAATTTTTGTCAGTGATAAGCTTTGTCAAATAAGTGGATATAGCAAAAAAGAGCTTATAGGAAAAAAACATTCAATATTTAAACATCCAGATGTTGATGAATGTTATGTTGAGAAGCTTTTAAAAGATCTTTCATATAAAAAGCCTTATCAGGTTATTTTTAAAAATATTGATAAATTAGGCAAAACCTTCTATCTTGAAACTTTGTTAATCCCTATATTGGATAAAAATAATGAATTAATAGAAATAGTAGCACTTTCTCATGATGTCAGTAATTCTTTTAAGCTTAATGAAGAGCTTGCTCTAAATCACGCTAAATTAAGAGAATTAAGTATTAATCTTGAAAATACAGTTAAAAATCACCAACAAGAATTTATACAGTTAGGTAAAAAATTTGAGAAAAAAATGAAAATTGCCTTGGAAAAAAATGAAAAAGATATTAAAATAGCATATGAAGAGATTTTGAAATCTTCATTAGAACAAATGATTAGTGATATAGCACATCAATGGAGACAACCGTTAAATGAGCTTGGTATTGCCATGTTTCAAATGAAGCAAAATCTTAAAGATGAAAAAGGATTTGCTGAAATTTATTCACAATCAAAAGATATGATTAAAAATATGTCAGAAACAATTGATGTGTTTAGAACTTTGTTTAACAAAGGAGTAGAGCAGTGTGTATTTATAAAAGAGACTTTAAATAAAGCCTTAGAAATTGCTTTTGAAACTATAGAAAAAAATCATGTAAATATTAATATTGTTTCGAAAAGTGATTATGAAGTTTTAGCGTATGAGAATGGTTTAATAAGAGTTTTTCTTAATTTGATTTTAAATTCAATAGAGGCATTTAAAAACAAAAAAAGGAAAATCATAACAATAAATTTTTCAAAATTTGGAAAAAACTATCTGAAAATTACAATAAAAGATAATGCTGGTGGGATTGATAAAGAAAATTTAGATAAAATTTTTCAACCTTATTTTACAACAAAACATCCCAGTCAGGGTATAGGAGTAGGACTTTATATAAGTAGACAAATTATTGAAAGTTTCCAAGGAAAAATAAAAGTTAAGAATGGAAAAGATGGGGCTTGTTTTGAGGTATTTTTAAAACTAAAAGAGAGGGTAGAGTAGAAATGTCACAAGAATGTAAAGAATTGATAATATTAGTAGTTGAAGATGAAATTAAGACTAGAGAATCATTGATTAATGTATTAAGCGAACGCTTTAGTAAAGTAATCGGAGCTCAAAATGGAGATGAGGGGCTTAAAAAATTTAAAAAATTTAAGCCGGATTTAGTTATCACAGATATTGCTATGCCTATTATGGATGGGCTTGATATGGCAAGAGAGATTAAGGAAATTTCAGATGATGTCCCAATTGTTGTTCTTAGTGCGCATTCAGAGAAAGAGAGACTTTTGCGTTCTATTGATATTGGTATAGATAAATATTTGATCAAACCTGTTGATATAGAAGAGTTGTTTAAAGTTTTAGATTATCTGATAGGCGAAAAAATTGAAGCAAATATGCTTGTAAAAATTTCTGAAGAATATCAATTTAACAAAACTAAAAGAACTTTGATTTACAATGGTGAAGAAATTGTTTTAACTAAAAAAGAATTAGCTTTTATTTCTTTGCTTTTAAAGCAACCTGGAGCTTTGGTTTTGCATGAAGATATAAAGAAAAATGTTTGGATAGGTGAACATGTAAGTGATACTGCTGTTAGAACTTTTATTAAAAGAGTAAGAGATAAAGTGGGTGAAGATTTTATAAAAAATGTACCAAGTTTAGGTTATAAGATAAATATCAATAAATAAGACTGATTTAGCCTTAAAATATAAAGCATAACAAATGATTAACAAAATTATCATTTTTAAGAAAAAATGTATAATTAATATTCTATAATATTCTCTTGTTATCAAAAATTTTAAGGAGAAAGTCGATGCATCCAGGTAATGTATTAAATTACGACTATACGGTTGCAAGATATTTTATGTTTACAACCGTATTGTTTGGCATTGTTGGTATGGCTATAGGAACTCTTATAGCTTTTCAAATGGCATATCCTAACTTAAATTATTTAGCAGGAGAATATGCTACTTTTTCAAGACTTAGACCACTTCATACTTCAGGTGTGATTTTTGGTTTTATGCTTTCAGGGATTTGGGCAACTTGGTATTATATAGGTCAGCGTGTTCTTAAGGTAAGTATGGCTGAGTCAAGATTTTTAATGGCTGTTGGTAAGCTTCATTTTTGGCTTTATATGCTTACTATGGTTTTAGCTGTTATATCTTTGTTTATGGGTGTGACTACATCTAAAGAATATGCAGAGCTTGAGTGGCCTTTAGATATTCTTGTTGTTCTTGTTTGGGTTTTATGGGGTGTAAGTATTTTTGGACTTATTGGAATTCGCCGTGAAAAAACTCTTTATATTTCTTTATGGTATTATATAGCTACATTTTTAGGTATAGCTATGCTTTATCTTTTTAACAACATGGAAGTACCAACTTATTTTGTTACTGGAATGGGTAAATGGTGGCATAGTGTATCAATGTATGCAGGAACAAATGATGCTTTAGTACAATGGTGGTATGGACATAATGCTGTGGCATTTGTATTTACTGTGGGTATTATTGCCCAAATTTATTACTTCTTGCCAAAAGAAAGTGGTCAGCCGATTTTCTCTTATAAACTCTCTTTATTTGCATTTTGGGGCTTAATGTTTGTTTATCTTTGGGCAGGTGGTCACCATTTGATTTATTCAACTGTACCTGATTGGATGCAAACTATGGGTTCGGTTTTCTCTATAGTATTGATTTTACCTTCTTGGGGTTCAGCGATTAATATCTTACTTACTATGAAAGGTGAGTGGAGCCAGCTTCGCGAGAGTCCATTGATTAAATTTATGATTCTGGCATCAACTTTCTATATGTTCTCAACACTTGAAGGGCCAATTCTTTCAATTAAGTCTGTTAATGCTTTAGCACACTTTACAGATTGGATTCCAGGACATGTTCATGATGGAACATTAGGTTGGGTAGGATTTATGACTATGGCTGCTCTTTATCATATGACTCCTAGAGTTTTCAAAAGAGAGCTTTATAGTAAATCTTTAATGGAAGCTCAATTTTGGATCCAAACCACAGGTATAGTTCTTTATTTTGCTTCAATGTGGATTGCGGGTATTACTCAAGGTATGATGTGGAGAGCGACAGATGAGTATGGTAACTTGCTTTATAGCTTTATTGATACTGTTGTGGCTATTATTCCTTATTATTGGATTAGAGCGATTGGTGGATTGTTGTATCTTATCGGTTTCTTTATGTTTACTTATAATATTTACAAAACAATTGCTTGTGGAAGAGTGCTTGATAAAGAACCAAAAAGCGCTTCGCCTATGGCAGCATAAAAAGGAGAAAATATGTTTAGTTGGTTAGAAAAAAATCCATTCTTTTTTGCTGTAGCTGTTTTTGTAGTGATTGCTTATGCAGGCATAGTTGAAGTTTTACCAAATTTTGCAGAAAATGCAAGACCAATTGAAGGTAAAAAACCTTATACGGTTTTACAACTTGCAGGGCGTGCAGTATATATTAAAGATAGTTGTAATGCTTGTCATTCACAGCTTATTCGTCCATTTAAATCAGAAACAGATCGTTATGGTATGTATTCTGTAAGTGGTGAATTTGCTTATGATAGACCTTTTCTTTGGGGTTCAAAAAGAACAGGACCTGATCTTGCTCGTGTAGGAAATTATAGAACAGCTGATTGGCATGAAAATCATATGTGGGATCCTACTTCTGTTGTTCCAGATTCTATTATGCCTTCATATAAGCATATGTTTAAAAATAATGCAGATATTGAAACTGCTTATGCTGAGGCTTTAACCGTGAAAAAAGTTTTCAATGTTCCTTATGATACAGAAAATGGAACAAAACTTGGTTCTTGGGAGGATGCGCAAGCTGAAGTAAAAGCTGAAGCTCAGGCTATAGTTGATCAAATGAAAAATCAAGAAGTAAAAGATGCTTTTGCTAAAGGTGAAATCAAAGAAATAGTTGCTTTGATCGCTTATTTAAATAGCTTAAAGTAAGATGATGGAACATTTATCAATAGTTTTTGATGTGATTAAAAATTTAATCACATTTGATTTAGCAACAGTTCAAAAACATGAGTGGGAGATTTTTCAAGGTTATGGTTTTTTTGCACTCGTGATGTTTTTGTCAATAGTATTATATGCGTATTGGTATCATTTATATAGAACAGAAAAAAAAGGTGAGAGAAATTATGAAAATTATGCAAACCTTGCCTTAAAAGATGATATTGATGATAGTGTATTAGAAAGTAAAAGGAGTGCTTAATGCAATGGTTAAATTTAGAAGACAATGTTAATCTCTTATCTTTAATTGGAGCTATTCTTATCATTTTAATCACACTAGTTATTGTGAGTAGAATGTTTAAGCAAATGAAAGAAAAAAAGGGCGAGTCAGAGCTTAGTGAACATAGTTGGGATGGAATAGGAGAGTATAAAAATGCTGTTCCTATTGGTTGGGCTGTGGTATTTTTCCTGACTATTGTTTGGGCTATTTGGTATTTTCTATGGGGATATCCTTTAAATTCTTTTTCAAGTATAGGTCAATACAATGAAGAAGTAGCAACTCATAATACAAAATTCGAAGAAAAATTTAAAAATTTATCTCCTGAAGATAAAATAGCAATGGGTCAAAATATCTTTTTAGTTCAGTGTTCAGCTTGTCATGGAATTACAGGCGATGGTATCAATGGTAAAGCTCAAAATTTAAATATTTGGGGTAGCGAAGAAGGTATAATCAATGTAATTAAACATGGTTCAAAAGGTATGAATTTTCCAGGTGGAGAAATGCTTGGTGCTGCTGATTTAGGTGTGGCAGAAGAAGATATTCCTGCTATTGCTGCTTATGTAGCAAAAGATCTTTCAGCTATTAAGAAAACTGCAAATGAAAATTTAGTAGCAAAAGGTAAAGAAGCTTATGCAACTTGTGCAGCATGCCATGGAGAAGATGGAAAAGGTCAAGATGGAATGTTCCCAGATCTTACAAAATACGGTTCTGCAGCTTTTGTAGTAGATGTTTTACATAGTGGTAAGGCTGGTTTTATAGGAACAATGCCGAGTTTTCCAACACTTAATGATATTCAAAAAGAAGCTGTTGGCGAGTATGTAATTTCTCTTTCAAGGGGTGAATGATGGAAAATAATAATAGATGCGTGTTTTCTCTTTCAGGTGTTACAGGTATGTTAATTGCTACGGTTTTATTACTTGCTATCTTAGTAGTTTTAACTATTTGGGGTCTTAAAGCTCAGCAAGAAGTGATGCAAAAGCCATATAGTCTTAAAGATGCACAAAGTGTAAAGATGTTTGGTTCAAAAGAACAAGATCATAGAAGTATAAAGGAAGCACAATGAGTAAGGCTTTGGAATATTTAATTGTTATTGGTTTAGTTGTTGCTGCTGCAATCACCGCTTGGTCGGTTTTAACTGTAAATCATCTTCATATAGGATGAAAAAAATATTACAAGATGGCTTTTTTTTAGCCATCTTCTTCTTTGTTTTATTGCCTTCTAGGGTTTTTGCTCTTGATGCTGTACTTTTTAATGAAAATATTTTAAGTCAAAAAGTAAGTAATGAGATTAATCTTATAGGAAAAGAGCTTTACCAAAAAAGTAATATTTTTATCGGCGTTATGGTTGGTGATGAAACTGAAATTGAAACTTTATTAAATAAACAAAAAGAACTTCCTCAATCTTATATATTGCTTCTTTTGTCAAAAAATTCTCACAAAGTTGATATAGTGGGCTCAAAAGGTGCTTTAGCTTTGATTGATAAAGAATCCGTGCTTAGTCCTTATCCTGGAACAGGATCTATTTTGCCGATATTAGCTACAAATAAAGGTGATATTTATAATGCTGCTATACTTAATGGTTATGCAGATATTGTAGATCGTGTGGCAAAATCCTTGGGATTACAATTAGAACATTCTATAGGCAATGCAAATCGTGATACTATCAATATCTTAAGAATACTTATCTATGGATTTATTTGCTTTGCATTGTTATACTATGCACAAAGAAGAATAAAGAGGAAAAAAAATGTTAGAAACTAAAAGAAGTTTTTGGCCTTATGGTATTTTGCTTTCACTTTTGGCTATAATTATTGCTTGTATTGTAACGATTTTTATAGCAAGTCACCATCCTGTATATGAGGATGATTTTTATTTTGACTCTTATCAAAATGTTGAAAATAATTACAATCAAATACAAAAACAACAAGTAAATTTTGATAAATTTTTTAAAGTAAATTTTCAAAATGATAAAATCACTTTTATAGGTAAAAGAAAAATTCCTAGTTATGAAGTGGATCAAAATTCCTATGTTGCAAATTTTAAAATTTCTGCATTACAAAATATAAATTCTGATGATTTAAAAGTTCAAGTTCTTCTTACAAGACCATTCACTAAAAATTTTGATCAAAAGTTAGAAGGACAAGTTAAAAATGGAATTTTAAGTATCGCTTTACCTAAATTAGATAAAGGTAGATGGGAGCTTAAGCTAAAGTTTTATGCAAATCAAGAAACAGTGGGTTTTTTTAGCTACGAATTAAATGCTCAATGAAATTAAGAATTTTTAGTTCTTCAAGACAAATTAGAGAGTATTATAACCAAAAAAAACAGCAAAATGCTTTATTAGATAGTGCTATTCATATAGGTGAATTTTTAGATAAAGTTTGTTTGAGTAATTTTCATAAGGCAAGTTCTTATGAAAGCTTACTTTTAATGCAAGAAGCTTGTCTAAAAAGTAAGGATTTAGAAAAAAAACTAGGAATTTCGGTAGAATTTTTTGCTTTTTTGAAAAATAACGAATATCTTTTTTCCTTTTTCAAAGAACTTAGTTTAGAAAAAAAAAGCATAGAAGATCTTAAAAATAATGATTATTATGCCACCTATAATGAACATTTGGAAATTTTAGATGAGGTATATAAGAATTATCTTGTTTTGCTTGAAAAGAATTCTTTTTATGATGATCTTTCTTTGCCTAAAAATTACACTCTTAATAAAGATTTTTTAGATGAGTATGAAGCTATAGTTTATGATTTGCAAGGTTTTTTGAGTAAATTTGAAGAAAATTTATTAAGTGAAATTTCTCAGATTAAAGAAGTGGTTTTAAGTTTTAAAACAAGTAAATTTAATCTCGAATATCTTTTAAAACTTGATTTTTTAAAAACATTTGATTTAAAAATAAACACTCATTATGAAATCAATCTTTCAAAACAAGAGATCTTAAAAGAAGAAATTTTTAAAACAAAAAATTCAAAAATTAAACTCAAATCTTTTGAATTAAGGGCTTTACAATGCGCCTTTGTTATGGATGAAATTTCGCATTTTGTACGCAAAGGTTTAAAGCCTGAAAATATTGTAGTTATAACTCCAGATGAAAGTTTTTGTGAGTTTTTAAGGCTTTTTGATAAAGACAATATGCTTAATTTTGCAAGTGGGATTAGTATTAAAGAAAGTTTATTTTATCAAAAATTTCAAGCACTTTATGAAAGTGCTAGTAGTGCTTCTTTTGTTTATAAAAATCAAGAGGATTATTTTGAAGATACGCAGATGATTTTTGATTATCACAATACACTTTTACATTCTTTAAAGCTTGATTTTATAGAGTTTAAAAAGTATTTTGATGAGAAATGTGATTTTGAATATTTTGAAAAATTACTTGCTTTATTTTTAGAAAATGAAAAGCAAGAACTTATTTATTTGATACGAAAAGAACTTTATTTTATTAAAGATTTATTAAAAAATCAGTCTTTAACTCTTAAAGAGTTGATTCATCTTTTTTTCATGCAAATTTCACAACTTTCCCTTAGTGATGTAGGTGGAGGTAAGGTTACGGTAATGGGACTTTTAGAAAGTCGTGGGCTTTGTTTTGATGGGGTGATTTTGGTTGATTTTAATGAAGAATTTATTCCCAAAAGAAGTGTTAATGAACTTTTTTTAAACAATGAAGTGCGTAAAAAAGCAGGATTGATTAGCTATGATAGAAGAGAAAATTTACAAAGATTTTATTATGAAAGCTTGATGAAGAATGCTTTAGAAGTAAGTATTTGCTTTGTGGAAAATGAAGAAAAAAGCAAATCACGTTTTTTAGATGAACTTGATTTTGACTTTTTTTATGAAACTCATATCCACCAAAAAGCTTATCTTAATGCTTTAAAATTAGACTATGAAGGTATAAAACCTAATCTAACTCCTATAAAAGCTCCTATTTTAAAGCATAATCCTTTCGAGTTTTCGCTTTCTTTTAGTCGTTTTAATTTATTGGAAAATCAAAAAAGAACTTATTATTATCGTTATATTTTAAATTTAGCAGAACCTAGGGTTTTAAGCGAGGAAAGCAAAGCGAAAAATCAAGGAAATTTCATCCATAAAATGCTTGAAATTTATTATAAAAATTATGCAAATAATGATTTTGATATAAAAGTTTTTACAAATTTATTGGATAAAGAATATCAAAAATACAATATCAGTGAACTTGATCTTGAAGTATTTAAATTAAAATTTATACAATTTGCTAAAAACGAAAAAGAGCATTTTTCAAAAGGCTTTTATGTCGCACATACAGAGCTTGAGTTAAACAATATTTTAAAGCTTGGAGCAGATAGTATAAAACTTAAGGGCACTATAGATCGTATCGATAGTTCAAAAGAAGGTAATTTGGTCATTGATTATAAAAGTGGAAAAGTACCAAGTAATTCTTATCAACTTGCTTTTTACCAAGCCTTATATGATGAAAATGCAAGCGTAGGTTTTTATGATTTAAATAGTATGCAAATATTGCACCAAAAAGCTAAAAGTTTAGATGAGCTGAGAGAAAGACTTAAAGACTTAGTTCTTATGAGCAAGGAAGAAATAGAGTTTGAAAATGAACAAGATGAGTACTGTCCTTATAAACTCATTTATAAAAAGGAATTAAAATGAGTCAATTTGAGCCTTTTTTGGCATTAGAAGCGAGTGCGGGAAGCGGAAAAACCTTTGCCTTGAGTGTGCGTTTTGTAGCACTTATTTTAAAAGGAGCTAGGATTAATGAAATTTTAGCTTTAACTTTTACCAAAAAAGCTGCTAATGAAATGCAAAAAAGAATTATTGAGACTTTTTTAAATTTAGAAAAAGAAAATAAAACCAGTGAATGCAATGAACTTTGCAAGCTTTTAGGTAAAGATAAAGAAGAGCTTATTTCTTTAAGAGATGCTAAAAAAGAAGAATTTTTAAGAACAGAGTTAAAAATCAGTACTTTTGATGCTTTTTTCGGAAAAATTTTGCGTGTTTTTGCTTTAAATTTGGGCTTAAGTAGTGATTTTACAATGAGTGAAGAGAAGCTTGATGTAAGAGAGATTTTTTTAAAACTTCTTAAAAAAGATGAATTAAAAGATTTGGCTTATTATATTAATTTAGTTGATGAGAAAGAAAATTTTTTTAACGAGCTTGAAAAATTTTATGAGAATGCTTATTTTCAAAATCGTCCTAAAATTCCAAATCCATCTAAAGCTTATATCAATAAAGCTTATAGTGAGTTAAGAAGTTATTGTTTGGGTCTTACTCATGTAAAAAATTATAAAAATTTGTGCGACAATTTCAAAAGTGAAGTTTTAGATTTATCCGTGTTTATGCAATCAAGTTTTATGACAAAATTTGAAAGTACAAAATATTTACAAGATTTAGAAAGTACTAACTTGCATTTTAGTACAAAAAGAATCGAGCTTATAAATGCTTTAAATACCTATGCCATAGAGCTTGAAAATTATAAAATTGCTAATTTAATGAATCTTTTAAATCATTATAGTGAAGCTAAAAATATATTTCATAAAGATAAAAATACCTTAAATTTTCAAGATGTGAGTAAAAAAGTTTATGAGCTAATAACCAGTGAATTTAAGGATATGATTTATTTTCGTTTAGATGGTTTTATTTCGCATTTGCTTATTGATGAATTTCAAGATACAAGCGTGATTCAATATCAAATTTTACGCCCTTTGATCGCTGAGCTTGTTTCAGGAGAAGGAGTTAAGAAAAATCGCACTTTTTTTTACGTAGGAGATAAAAAACAAAGTATTTATCGCTTTCGTAAAGGAAAAAAAGAATTATTTGATTTGTTAAAACAAGAATTTAGTCAAATTAAAAGTGATAGTTTAAATACTAACTATCGTTCTAAAGAGCTTTTGGTTGATTTTGTTAATGAAACTTTTAAAGAAAAAATCAAAGATTATAAAGAGCAATTTGCCTTAGAAAGTAAAAAAGGTGGTTTTGTGCGTATTGTGGAATCTAAAGAACAAAAGGTTAAAAACCAAGCCCAAGAAATCAAGGAAAAGACTTTAGAAACTTTATTTGAGCAAATTAATTTTTTAAGATCTAAAAATATTTCTTATGATGATATTTGTATTTTGTGTTGGAAAAATAGCGATGCAGATATGGTTTTGGATTTTTTAAGAGAGCAAAAAATTCCTGCGTTTACTCAAAGCAATGTTTTGCTTGAAAATAAAGCAAGCGTAAGACTTGTTTTAGAATATGCTAAATATTGTATTTTTGGTGATGAATTTTACTTGGTATTTTTAAAAGAACTTTTAGGTTTTGAGCCGAGAAAAATCACCCTTGATTTTTCAAAAAATGCTATGGAAAATGTACTTTTTTTAATAAAGGAATTAAAACTTGATTTAAATGATATCGCTTTAATACAATTTATCGAATATGCTAAAACTAAGGAGAATTTTTTAAAGCTTTTATTTGAGCCTTGTACTTTGAAAATAGTAAGCGAACAAAATATGGGTATTAGTATTATGAGTGTGCATAAATCTAAGGGTTTGGAATTTGATCATGTGATTTTGCTTGATAGTTTATCTAAAAACAATTCAAACAATGAAGATATCATGCTTGAATATGATATCAATCAAGGTTGGCAACTCTATATTAAAGATAAAATTCGAGAGCTTACTAAAGAGCCTATTTATACTCTTTTTAAAGAAAATATTATAAGAGCAAATTATGAAGATGATATTAATAAACTTTATGTGGCTTTTACAAGAGCTAAGGAAAGTTTGATTATCATAAAAAGAAATGAAGAAAGTGTAAATGGAAATTATCCAAGTTATTTTAAGGGGGGATTTTTAAATATACACTCTCAAGAGAGAGGTTTTTTAGAAAGCAAAGAACAAATTTTAAGTGTTAAAAAAGAAAGTATTCAAGCTTTACAAAAATTTGAAAAAATTAGCCCACAAGAAGTTCAAAGCGAAGAAAAGCTTGATAGTAAAGAGCTATATTTTGGAAATGCTTTTCACTTTTTTATGCAAAATTTAAAACTTCCTAAGGGTGAAAATTTTCAAATGCTTACTCAAAGATGCAAGAACAAATTTAGACATTTTTTAGATGAGAGTGATTTTGAAAAGCTTTTTAAAAGAATTGAAATTTTACTTAAAAATACTCAATTTCAAAATTTGATTGGTGA
Organism: Campylobacter sp. BCW_6889; assembly: GCF_001762535.1. Lineage (NCBI taxonomy): Bacteria > Pseudomonadati > Campylobacterota > Epsilonproteobacteria > Campylobacterales > Campylobacteraceae > Campylobacter > Campylobacter sp. BCW_6889. Next base: position 31,045 of record NZ_MJWZ01000006.1, read on the forward strand.
TGGAAAGCTTTTAAAAGAACAAGCTTTGAGTTTTAATGGAGAAATTAAACAATTAGACTTGCTTGCCTTAAAAGATGAAGAAGCTTTCATAATTGATTATAAAACAGGTCTTGCTATGCAAGATAAACATAAAGAGCAGGTAAGAACTTATAAGATCGCCATTAGTGAAATTTTGAAAAAAGATAAAGTGCGTGCTTTTATAGTTTATTGTTTGGAAAATGAAATTCAAATTTTGGAAATATAAACTTTATTTTTACTTAAATTAAGTAAAAATTAATATTATTTTTTATACAATCACATTTTAAATTTTTGGCAAAGGTAAAAATTATGACAAAGATAACAAAGCCAAACGAAGTAAAACGAGAATGGATTGTTTTAGACGCAGAAGGCAAACGCTTTGGTCGTCTTTTAACTGAAGTAGCAACAATTTTGAGAGGTAAAAACAAGCCTTGCTTTACTCCAAATGTTGATTGTGGTGATTATGTAATTATCATCAATGCTTCAAAAGCTGTATTTACAGGTGCTAATAAAGCAGAAGATAAGCTTTATCATAGACATTCAGGATATTTTGGAAGTGTAAAAAGCGAAAAATTTGGTGATTTACTTGAAAAAAATCCTGCAAAATTATATAAATTAGCAGTTAGAGGTATGCTTCCTAAAACAAATTTGGGCAGAGCTATGCTTAAAAAATTAAAAATCTATGCGGGTAGTGAGCACCCACACACTGCGCAAATTGCTAAAGAAGGAAAATAATCATGGCAACAACATACGCAACAGGTAAGAGAAAAACTGCTATCGCAAAGGTATGGGTAAAACCAGGTAGTGGTAAAATTAGTGTTAATGGTGTTGATTTAAACACTTGGCTTGGTGGACACGAGGCGATTAAGCTTAAAGTGGTTCAACCTTTACTTGTGACTAAACAAGAAACTTCAATGGATATTAAAGCAACTACTTTAGGCGGGGGCTATAGTGCTCAAGCTGAAGCTTTAAGACATGGAATTTCAAGAGCTTTAGCAGCTATGGATGCTGATTTTAGAGCCTTATTAAAACCTAAAGGACTTCTTACTAGAGATAGTAGAACTGTTGAGCGTAAAAAATATGGACGCCGCAAAGCAAGAAGAAGCCCACAATTCTCTAAACGTTAATATTTTTGGTGGGATTTTCCCACCTTTCTACAATTTTTTATAAAACTCATCCTTTTTTCTATCATTTATGTTATAATTGCGAAATTTAAATTTTTATTTTATAACACAATGAAAGGTTTTTTCTATGAAAAAAATATTCTTATGTTTAGGTTTGGCAAGTGTTTTATTTGGTGCTGATAACAATGTAAAATTTGAAATCACTCCAACTTTAAACTATAATTACTTTGAGGGTAATTTAGATATGGATAATCGTTATGCACCAGGGATTAGACTTGGTTATCATTTTGACGATTTTTGGCTTGATCAATTAGAATTTGGGTTAGAGCATTATTCTGATGTTAAATATACAAATACAAATAAAACTACAGATATTACAAGAACTTATTTGAGTGCTATTAAAGGTATTGATGTAGGTGAGAAATTTTATTTCTATGGTTTAGCAGGTGGAGGATATGAGGATTTTTCAAATGCTGCTTATGATAATAAAAGCGGTGGATTTGGGCATTATGGCGCGGGTGTAAAATTCCGTCTTAGCGATTCTTTGGCTTTAAAACTTGAAACTAGAGATCAAATTAATTTTAATCATGCAAACCATAATTGGGTTTCAACTTTAGGTATTAGTTTTGGTTTTGGTGGCAAAAAGGAAAAAGCTGTAGAAGAAGTTGCTGATACTCGTCCAGCTCCACAAGCAAAATGTCCTGTAGAACCAAAAGAAGGTGCTTTGTTAGATGAAAATGGTTGCGAAAAAACTATTTCTTTGGAAGGTCATTTTGGTTTTGATAAAACTACTATAAATCCAACTTTTCAAGAAAAAATCAAAGAAATTGCAAAAGTTTTAGATGAAAATGAAAGATATGATACTATTCTTGAAGGACATACAGATAATATCGGTTCAAGGGCTTATAATCAAAAGCTTTCAGAAAGACGTGCTAAAAGTGTTGCTAATGAACTTGAAAAATATGGTGTAGAAAAAAGTCGCATAAAAACAGTAGGTTATGGTCAAGATAATCCTCGCTCAAGCAATGATACTAAAGAAGGTAGAGCGGATAATAGAAGAGTGGATGCTAAATTTATTTTAAGATAATGAATAAAACTATTTTATTTGATTTAGATGGCACTTTAATTGATTCTACTGATGCTATTTTAAATTCTTTCCAAGGAGCTTTTAAAGCCCTTGGATTAACTTCTAAAAATAATGAAGAAATCAAAAATCTCATAGGTTATCCTTTAGAGCAAATGTTTAGAATGCTTTATCCAGATAAATTAATTTTAAGTAAAGAATTTGTATTAGCTTATCGTGAAATTTATGCACAAATTTATTTAGAACAAACCACTCTTTTACCTAAAGCAAAAGAAGCATTAGAGCTTGGAAGTGAAATTGCAGATCTTGGTATAGTTACAACAAAAGGAGGTAAATTTACTCCGATTCTACTTGATTATTTGGGAGTTAAAAAATTCTTTAAAACTTTAATTACTCTTGAAGATGCCACGAATCCAAAGCCAAGTTCTGAACCTATAATTTTAGCCTTAAAAAGACTCAATAAAACTCAAGAAAATGCCTATATGATAGGCGATACAATACTAGATATTCAAGCTGCAATTTCTGCTAATATCACTCCTTTGGCCTTAACTTGCGGCTATGGCAATGAAAATGAATTAAAAGCCCATTCTATGGTATTTTTAAATGCATATGAGGCTGTTAATTATATAGCTAGATTAAACTAATTTCAAGTTTTCGTTAAACGCCTTTTAAGAGAATTTATAGTAAATTGATAGCTAAAAAATTATAAAAATTATCAATATAAAGGAAGGTCTCAATGGGTAAAATTATGAAAACTATGGATGGAAATGAGGCTGCTGCATACGCTGCGTATGCTTTTACTGAAGTTGCTGGAATTTATCCTATTACACCTAGTTCTCCTATGGCTGATTACACCGATATGTGGGCAGCTGCAGGAAAAAAAAATCTTTTTGGAGTTCCTGTAAAAATCGTAGAAATGCAAAGTGAAGCAGGAGCTGCAGGTAGTGTGCATGGATCTTTACAAGCCGGGGCTTTGACTACAACTTATACGGCTTCTCAAGGATTACTCCTTAAAATTCCAAATATGTATAAAATAGCAGGTCAATTACTCCCCTGTGTAATCCATGTAGCAGCGCGTTCTTTGGCTGCTCAAGCTTTGTCTATCTTTGGTGATCATCAAGATATTTATGCAGCAAGACAAATTGGTTTTGCTATGCTTTGTTCGCATTCTGTGCAAGAAACCATGGACTTAGCTGGTGTAGCACATTTAGCTGCAATTAAGGGAAGAGTGCCATTTTTACATTTTTTTGATGGTTTTAGAACAAGCCATGAAATTCAAAAAGTTGAAGTAATGGATTATGCGCATTTTGATAGATTATTAGATAGAGAAGCTTTGCTTGAATTTAGAAATAATGCTTTAAATCCAGAAAATCCAAAAACACGTGGAACAGCACAAAATGATGATATTTATTTTCAAACTAGAGAAGTAAGCAATCGTTTTTATGATGCTTTACCTGATGTTGTTAATGAATATATGCAAGAAATTTCAAAAATTACAGGTAGAGAATACAAACCATTTACTTATTATGGTCACAAAGAGCCAGAGCGTGTGATTGTTGCTATGGGTTCTGTAACTCAAGCACTTGAAGAAGTGGTGGACTATCTTAATGCCAAGGGTGAAAAGGTAGGGATTTTAAAAGTTTATCTTTATCGCCCATTTAGTTTAAAATATTTCTTTGATGTTATGCCAAAATCAGTAAAAAAAATCGCGGTTTTAGATAGAACCAAAGAACCAGGAAGTCTTGGAGAACCACTTTATCTTGATGTAAAATCAGCTTTCTATGGAAGAGAAAATGCTCCTGTTATAGTGGGTGGAAGATACGGACTTTCTTCAAAGGATGTTGATCCTGCTCAAATGATAGCAGTATTTGAAAATCTTAAACTTGATAATCCAAAAGATGGCTTTACTGTAGGTATAGTTGATGATGTAACTCATACTTCACTGAGTACTGGAGAGAAAATTTCACTTGGAGATGAAAGTACGATCGAATGTTTATTTTACGGACTTGGTGCTGATGGAACTGTGGGCGCAAATAAAAACTCGATTAAAATCATCGGAGATAAAACGGATTTTTACGCTCAAGCTTATTTTGCTTATGATTCTAAAAAATCAGGGGGTTATACAAGAAGCCATTTAAGATTTTCTAAAAAACCTATCCGTTCAACTTATCTTGTTTCAACTCCGCATTTTATCGCTTGTTCGGTAGCGGCTTATTTGGAAATTTATGATGTTTTAGCAGGAATTCGCAAAGGAGGAACTTTCCTTTTAAATAGTATTTGGAATGCTGAAGAAACCATAAGACAACTTCCAGATGCAGTAAAGAAAACTTTAGCTGAAAAAGAAGTAAATTTTTATATCATCAATGCAACCAAACTAGCTCGTGATATAGGTTTGGGAAATCGTACAAATACCATTATGCAATCAGCCTTTTTCAAACTTGCAAAAATCATTCCTTATGAAGACGCACAAAAATACATGAAAGAGCTTGCGTATAAATCTTATAGTAAAAAAGGCGATGCTATTGTAGAAATGAATTACAAGGCTATTGATGTGGGTGCTGATGGACTTGTAAAAGTTGAAGTAGATCCAAATTGGAAAAATTTAGAGCTTAAAGAAAAAGAACAAACCAATGCCTATAAAGGTACTGAATTTGTTGAAAAAATCGTAAAACCTATGAATGCGGCTAAGGGTGATGATTTACCTGTTTCAGCCTTTTTAGGTTATGAAGATGGAAGTTTTGAACACGGCACAACCGAATACGAAAAACGCGGTGTTGGGGTTATGGTACCAAGATGGATAGAGGCAAATTGTATCCAATGTAATCAATGTGCTTCAGTTTGTCCGCATGCTGTTATCAGGCCATTTTTGATTAATGATGAAGAAATGGCAAATGCACCTCGCGGTGTAAAAGATCATGCTTTAGAAGCTAAAGGAACCAAAGGAGAAAAATTAAGCTTTAAAATTCAAGTTTCTCCACTTGATTGTACAGGCTGTGAGCTTTGTGTTCATGAGTGTCCTACTAAAGAAAAATCTTTGGTTATGGTACCACTTCAAGAAGAGATGGATTTTGGTGAGCAAGAAAATGCGGATTATTTATTTAAAGAAATTACTTATAAAGATGATATTTTAAATAAAGAAACCACAAAAGGAGCGCAATTTGCCCAACCTTTATTTGAATTTCATGGGGCATGTCCTGGATGTGGGGAAACTCCTTATATTACTTTAATTACAAGATTGTTCGGTGAAAGAATGATTGTGGCTAATGCTACAGGTTGTAGTTCTATTTATGGGGGTTCAGCTCCATCAACTCCTTATAGAAAAAGTGTGAAAAATGGACACGGTCCTGCTTGGGGAAATTCACTTTTTGAAGACAATGCTGAGTTTGGTTTGGGTATGAAAATTGCAACTGAAAATACAAGACACCGCATTGAACATATCATGAATGAAAGTATGCAAGAAGTTCCAAATGCTTTATCAGCTCTTTTTAAAGATTGGATTGCAAATAAAGACAATGGTGCTATGTCTGTGGAAATTAAAGATAAAATGATCCCTATTTTAGATCAAAATAAAAATATCAAAGCTGTGCAAGATATATTAGAGCTTAAACAGTATTTAAGTAAAAAATCTCACTGGATTTTTGGTGGTGATGGTTGGGCTTATGATATAGGCTATGGCGGACTTGATCATGTTTTAGCAAGTGGAGAAAATGTAAATATTTTAGTGCTTGATACAGAAGTTTATTCTAATACAGGCGGTCAAAGTTCAAAATCTTCTAGAACAGGAGCTGTAGCACAGTTTGCAGCAGCAGGTAAACCTATACAGAAAAAAGATCTAGGTCAAATTGCTATGACTTATGGTTATATTTTTGTAGCACAAGTAAATTCAACGGCAAATTATACTCATCTTATCAAAGCTATCACTGCAGCTGAGGCCTATGATGGACCATCTTTGGTGATTTGTTATTCTCCTTGTATAGCTCATGGTATTAAAGGTGGGCTGGGTTACTCAGGAGAGCAAGGTGAGCTTGCTACAAAATGTGGTTATTGGCCACTTTATACCTTTGATCCTCGTTTAGAAGAGCAAGGAAAAAATCCTTTAACTCTAACAGGAAAAGAGCCTGATTGGGATTTATATGAGCAATTTTTAATGAATGAAGTGCGTTATAATTCACTTAAAAAAGCAAATCCTGAACACGCTGCTGAGCTTTTTGAACGCAATAAAAAAGACGCTCAACGTCGCTATAGACAGCTTAAGCGTATCGCTATGGCTGATTATAGCAATGAGGTTGAAAGCTGATAAAATATATTTTTAGTGCTACATTGTGTTTTAGCACTTTGTTTGCACAAGATAATTTTGAAGAGTATTTTAAACTTATAGATAAAGAAAATCGCATAAATTTTAATACTCTTCAAAACCCATTTGTGAATCCTACTTTTGAAAAATTAAGACATATTAAAATTACTGCAATTATGCTTGATAAAGTAAAAATTTATGATCGATGGTATAAAAAAGGTGATATGATTGATGATGCTATAATATATGAAATAAATACTAAAGAGATTAAATTCCAATATGATAATTTAGAAATTGCAATCCAAATAAATAAAAATGATAAGATTAATATTAATTAACATTCTTTTTTGCCATTATCTTTATGCTTTAGATTGTCAAAAGCGTCTTTTTGATATCAGTATTAATGAAAAATTAAGCATACAAGAAAGTCTTGATGAGCTTGCAAAATATTGTTCTTTTAGTATTATTGTTAAAGATAAAATTGCCAAAGAAAAATTAGAAACATTGCAAAATTCTGTCAATATTCATCAAATGAGTTTAGACGAAATTTTTAATTTTTTTATCAAAGAGCATGATCTTAGCTATGATTTTGATGGTAAAATTTTAAGAATTTCAGGTATTAATACGAAGATTTTTAAGATAAGTTATATCACTTCTATCAGAGAAGGACAAAGCATAACTAAAGCGTCTGTAGACGCTAAACCAAGGCAAAGTGAATATAGCGGTAGTTTTGATGATGCAGAAGACAATATGATTAAAAGTATGGAAAAATTTGATTTTTGGCAAAATATAGAAAAAGAGATTATTGTATTATTAAAAAATTCTCATGAAGATTATGAGGCTAAAACTCCCATCATAAATCCCAATGCAGGTCTTATTATAGTAACTGGAACAAATTCTCAGTTAAAAAGTGTGAAAAATTATTTGCAAAAACTAGAAAATCGTCTTAAAAAACAAGTTATTATCGATGTTAGCATACTTGCTGTGAGTTTAAATGAAAGCCATTCTAGTGGGATTAATTGGCAAAATTTTAATATAGGTTTAAATTCGCAAGTAAATAATGAAAATTCTTTTATTCAGTTTCAAAATGGGCAAGGTTTTGTTAAGAATTTGGGTTTAAGGGCGAATTTAAATTTTGATTCTATTATTAACTTTCTTTCTCAAAATGGAAAAACTAGCGTGCTTTCTAATCCAAAGCTTATGGCTTTAAACAACCAACAAGCCATTATTTCTGTAGGCGATACTATAAATTATCAAGTCAAAGAAAGTTCTAAAGGTACTGAAAATGGGACTACTGTTAGTGAAAGTTATAATAATTATTCTATTTTTATAGGCATTTTACTCAATATCTTGCCTGAAATTTCTGATGATGGAAAAATAATGCTTAGAATTAATCCAAGCTTAAGTGATTTTAAGTATCCAGAAGATAATAAACGACAAAAAGAACCAAGAACTATTGCTCCTGATACCATACAAAAAAAGCTTTCTAGTGTTGTGCAAGTAGAGAATAATCAAACTTTAATTTTAGGTGGATTGATTTCTCACGATAAATCTAATGAGAAAAATTCTATCAATTTTCTATCAAAAATTCCAATTCTAGGTTCTTTGTTTAAAGGAGAAGTTTTAAATTCTAAAGCAACCGAAATTGTTTTTATTATCACTCCAAGTATAGTAGATAGTGTAAACGCTCCAAGTCTTAAAGATCTAGGATTTAAGCATTATGAGTAAAATTATTCCATTTAGAGAAGAAATTTTTCATCAAATCAATCAAATTTTAGAAAGCCAAAAAGCTTTTATTTTTTTATGGGGAAAAAGTGGTAGCGGTAAAAGTGTATTGTTGCAAAGATTGGCAAAAAAATATAATGTTGATTTTATTAATGAAAATTTTAAAGATCAGAGTTTCTTAAAAGAAAAAATTGAGTTTTTGATTTCACAAGGTCAGAGTTTAATCATTCTTGATGAAGTAGGAATGTATGATTATGCAATGCTAGAAAGCATTAGGATTTATAGTGATTCTATAAGTTTTGTTTTAAGTTCTCATAAAAAGTTAAATATACTTAAAAAAGAGCATTTTAAAAGTCGTTTAAGTGCTTGTTTTGAATTGAAAAATATTAGTCTTTTAGAGCTTGATGATTATATTAAATTGAAATTCGGAATGAATTTTTCAAATAAATGTCTTAAGTTTTTACAAAAAATTTCTCAAGGAAATTTAAGATATATTGATAAAACTTTAAAAAGTTTTTATGAGATAAATAGTTTTTTTGATACAAACAAAAGTCAAGAGTATATTTTAAAGCTTAGTGCTTTAGAGAATGGCTTATTAAGGTAAGGTATGCAAGAAAGAATTAAAGAACTTGAGCTTAGGTATAAATATTTTTTACTTAAAAAATATTTAAAATATTTATTTTTAATTGTTTTAATCTTAGTGATAGCATTTTGTTTTTTTGTGCTAATGCAAAAATATAATAAGCAAAAAAATATTTATTTGCAAGCTATTGAACATAAAAAGCATTTAGAGCAAAAGATTCTTCAAGCGCAAATTTTACAAGAAAAAAATAAGATTTCTAGGGAAAAGTTATATAAAGAACTAGAAGAAGTTAAAGCGGTGCGGGAAAATACACACATTAGTAAGATAGAAATTGATTCTAAAATTTTAAATATTTCTGATTTAAAAAAATCTTTTTATCAAAATCCAAGCTATGAAAAGGCATTAAATTTAGCTAAGAAGTATTTTGATATTAAAGCTTATCAAAAGACAATATTTTGGGCTTTAAAAGCCAATGAACTTGACAAGCAAAAACAAGATTCTTGGCTGATTTTTGCTCAGGCTAAAAGAGCTTTAGGTGAAGAAAAAGAAGCTCAAAGTGCTTTAGATGCTTATATAAATTATTATGGTTTAATGGAATTAGATGGAAAGTAGAATGGATAAAATTTTTCAAGCTTATATTGATAATGAAATAAGTCTTGATGAAATTTGCACTAAATTTAATATCACTTCTTGGGATTTTTTTAAAAAATTAGCAAATTTTTGTAATTTACATTTTGTTGATTTAGATGAAGATAATGATTTTATTTATGAAGGTATACCTTTTTCTTTACTTTTAAAATTTAAATTTCTGCTTATTAAAAATAATGACGGCTTTATGATTATTAGATCCAAACCTTGTTCTTTAGAGCTTTTAGAGCAAGTTAAGACTTTTATGATTTGTGAAAAAATCGTCACTGCAATTGCCGATGAATTAAAGATAGCTAAAATTTTAAATCAAATTCGTATTCAAGAGGAGATTAAAAGATTAAGCATTAAGCTTAGACTTGAATGGCAAGAAAATCAAAAAAGAGATGATCAAAGTTGCATCAGTCAAATTTTTGATTTTTTATTACATGAAATTTTATCTTTTCATGCGAGTGATATTCACATAGAAGCAAGGAATGATGATGCTTTGATTAGGTTTAGGGTTGATGGAATTTTGCGTGAATTTGCTATTTTTGAGAAGGATGTTTATGAAGCTTTGGTTTTTCATGTCAAATTTTTAGCTTGTTTGAATTTAGCTGAATCAAGAAAAACACAAGATGGAAGTTTTGAATTAGATTTTGAAAATGAAAGATATGATTTTCGTGTTTCATGTTTGCCTTTGATTTATGGCGAAAGTGTTGTTATAAGAATTTTAAAACATGATAAAGAAATTTTGGATTTGTATAAACTAAATCTTGGAAATAAAAATTTAGAAATTTTAAAAAAGATTTTACATCGTCCCAATGGAATGATTTTATTAACCGGCCCTACTGGCAGTGGTAAAAGTACAACTTTATACGCGTGTTTAAATGAGTTGAAAAGTATTGAAAAAAAGATTATTTCAGCGGAAGATCCTATAGAATATAAAATTCCTTTAGTGCAGCAAATTTTGCTTAATTCAAAAGTTGGAGTCGAGTTTAATAGTATTTTAAGAGCAATTTTAAGGCAAGATCCTGATATTATCATGATAGGAGAAATCCGCGATGAAGAAAGTTTAGATATTGCAATTAAAGCTTCTTTAACAGGTCATTTGCTTTTAAGCACCTTGCATACTAATGATGCTCTTAGTACCATTGATAGGCTTTTGGATATGCAAGCAAAAAGTTACTTGATAGCATCGGCTTTAAGTCTTGTTATAGCACAGCGTTTGGTTAGAAAACTTTGTCCTTGGTGTAAGCAAAAAAGCAAAAAACATTATATTGAATTTGAAGGTGAATTTTTTGAACCAAAAGGATGTGAGCGTTGTCATCATAGTGGATTTTTTGGCAGAGAATTAATCGCTGAGTGCTTAGAGATCAATGAAGATTTAGCTTGTGCAATTAGGGAAAATCAAGATAAAACGATTTTAATGGAGCTTGCAAAAAAATATGGCTTTCAAACTATGTTTGAACAAGGTTTAAAAAAAGCCAAAGAAGGTCTTACAAGTATAGATGAGCTTTTAAGGGTTGTAAGATGAAATTTTATGAAGTAGAATTTCTTAAAAACAATCAAAATTATACAAAAACTATAAAAGCTGAAAATTTAAATACAGCACAAGCAAAAGCCTTATCAAAGAATTGGAAAATCATTGATATAAAAGAAATTCAAAAATCTAATTTTCAGAGATTAAAAGATGAAAATTTTATACTCTTTTTTAAAGAGCTGGCTTTGTTGTGTGAAGTTGGATTAAGTGTTCAAGAAGCGATTAGAGAATTATATCTTATGCATTCTTGCAAGATTATGAAAAAAATATTAGACAATTTAATTTTAGCTCAAAATCTAAATCAAGCTTTTGAAAATGCTAATTTTGGATTAAATCGTGCGGAGTTAGCCTTGATTAAAACGGCTGAAAAGACAGGAAAAATCAGCGAAGTGTTTAGTCAAATTTCTAAACTTCGAGAAAAAAGCTTAGAGAGTCAAAAACAATTAAAAAAGGCTTTTAGATATCCTACTTTGGTTTTTTTAAGTATTATCGGAGCATTTTTGTTTTTAATGCTTTTTGTAGTGCCTAATTTTAAAGATTTATTTGAAAATTTAGGCGCGAGTTTGCCTTTTATCACGCATGTAATGTTAGAAATTTATAATTTTTTAGATGGCTATGGAATTTTTTGCATATTTTTGTTTGTTATTTTTATTGTTATGCTTATTTTAGCTTATAAAAATTTTCATTCTTTTGCTTTTTCTTGCGATTTTTTATTTTTAAAAATACCTTTGATTTCTCGTTTGATTATTTATAATCAAAATTATTATTTTTTTATGGTTTTTTCTTTACTTTTAAAAAATGGAATTTCAATATCTAAAGCTTTTGATTTAGCTATTATAGGGCTTGAAAATAAATTTTTAATTTTTCAGTATAAAAAACTTTTTAGTTTTATAGATTCTGGTCTTGAGTTAAGTCAGGTTTTTAAAAAGATTGATATTTTTGATTCTTTGGTATTTTCTATGCTTAGTGTCGCGATGAAAAGTGGAAGACTTGAAGTATTAAGTGAAGAAATTGCCAAATATTATCAACAAAAAAGCGAAAATTTGATGGATAGATTTTTGGTTTTTTTAGAACCTATGATGACTTTATTTGTAGCGCTTTTAGTTTTGTTTTTGGCTTTAGGTATATTCTTACCTATGTGGGAGCTTAGCTCAGGGGTCAATTTTAACTAAAATAATCCCAAGCTACTTTAATGATAGTAGCTCCTACAACGATTAAAAATAAAGTTTTTATAAACTTTCCATTAGTTTTTAACACAAGTTTTGAGCCTAAATAAGCTCCTAAAACTTGTCCTACACCCATAAGCAAACCTACAGCCCATAAAAGTTCGTACTGCCATAAAAATATAGCAAGAGCAATGATATTACTAGTGAAATTTAAAATTTTAGTATTAATGCTTGCTTTTCTCATATTAAAACCTAGTAGCATCACACAAGCAAAAATCCAAAATGAACCCGTTCCAGGCCCTAAAAATCCATCATAAAATCCTAAAGTTAAGCCACAAATTAAATGAAAAATTTTGATATTTTTTATTTTAGGTTCGCTTTCGTGTTTACCTAAGTTAGGACGCAAGGCTGTATATAGGAAAGTAAGAGTTAAAAAGATTAAGATAATAAGCTTTAATTGCTCATCTTTTACAAAAAGAACGCTATAACTTCCTATAGCTGCTCCTAAGGCTGTAAAAAAAACACCCCAAGCAAGATGAGGTAGAGTGGTGGATTTAAAATAAGTTAAAGTAGCCGTAAAAGAACCAAAGACGCTTTGGAGTTTGTTTGTTGCTAAAGATAAATGCGCAGGAATCCCACAGGCTATGAGCGCTGGTAGAGTAATAAGCCCTCCTCCACCTACAATAGAATCTATAAAACCAGCAAAAAGAGCTACAAAAAAAAGTATGAAATAATAAATTGTATCTAAGTGCTCAAAGCCCATTTTTCACTCCTTAAATTTGTCAATTTCCTTACTTTGCCCTAAACGATAGAGTGCAAAGTCATATTTTATGGGATCATTTGCATCTAATTTTTTTAAATTTTGCGTGAGTTCTAAAACACTTTTATAATCATATATTTTACGCTTTAGAAGTCCTAAAGTCAAGGAAATTTTATGTGTATGTGTATCAAGTGGAATTAAAAGATCTTTGGTGTGAATTTTGGTAAAAAGTCCAAGATCAAGTTCATCTTTTCTAACCATCCATCTTAGATACATATTATAGCGTTTAAGAGGTGAAGTAGGGGTGTTTTGCCAAATTTTTCCAAAGAAAAAATCATACCCATAACTTGAATATGAATTTAAGGTTTTGATTTTTTGCATAAAAGCTAAGATGGCATCTGTGGTATTTTCTCTTTTTTGATAGGCTTGATAAAAAAGTTCGTAGAGTGAAATTTCATTTTTAAGTCTTGAAAGAGTGATAAAAATTTCTTGTATATCTTTCTCATTTTGGAAGCGGTATTTTAAATTTTTAAGTTCTTTTTTTATTTGTTTTTCTTGAAGGTTTAATAAAGAAAAATCAAGTTTTTTTAGAAAATTTACTATATTTTTAGCATTTCCATAGGCAAATAAAGCACAAATTAAGGCAGTAAATTCATCATTGTGAATTTTAGCAATTTGCAAAGGATCTGGAGTTTCAAAAAGGGAATGATTGGTGTTTTTTTGATTGGCTAAAAAATCAAGCTTGGCTTTAAGATGGATAAAATTTTTCACTTGATATTACTAGAGCTTAAGATTTAAGTCCTAGTAAGGTATCAAGCATTTGATCTACAGTTGAGACGATTTTTGCTGCAGCACCGTAACTTGATTGGTATTGTATAAGAGCGGCTAATTCTTCATTTGTATTTACGCCACTTTTAGATTGGTATTCGCTATAAACAGAATTATAAAGAGTTTCATTGCTTGAATTTACAACATTGTTATTTTCACCATCTGAGGCTATTTTACCTGTAAGTTTGCGGTAATATTCTTCCATAGTAAGATTATCGATAGTACCATCTTCATTATAAAAATTAACTTTTTCATATTGAAGTTGGATGATTTTATTTGCCATGTCATTGCCACTATCAACCCCATTTGAGCTTGCTCTTACTGTGCTTGGATCATTTAAGATAGAATCTTTTACTTTCATGTCACTTGCATCAGTTCCACTGAAAAAACCACCTATGCTAAACGCACCTGCGAAATTTGTGCCCTTATCTTCAATGGCTACTTTAAAACCTGATTTTGCATTGATTTGAAATAAACCATCTCCAGTTTTTGCATCGTAGCTAAAACTTGCATTGATATGATCATCAACATCATTATTTGCATTGTGATCGTTATTATCATCTGTATTAGCATTGATTTGACGCATGATATCATTCATGGTTGTATTTACATCTATGGTGATGGTTTTGGTGAGTTTTTTATCGCCTTTATCATCATAAATGACTATATCAAAACTTCCTGGTTGTATGGTTCTGTCGTAATTAACTAAAGGAATATCTCCCTTAAGTCCAGATAGATAATCAGAAGTAACAGAACTTTTCGCAGAACTCGCATAAAGATTGTTAGTTTCGTTGATCATGGTCTTAGCAAAAGTATCTAAAGAATCCATATAACCTTGGATAATTCCATCTTCATATTTTCCTTCGCTTTTGCTATAGTTTCTACCGCGTAAGTCAAGTTGAGCACCAAGCTGTCCACCGTTAATCTTTGCAGTAAGATCGCGAACTTTTTCATCAGGAGTTTCATAATAAATGCTATAAGATTTATTCTTATCATCATAATCAAGCTTTAAAGGATGAAAATTTATCCCATCTACTATACTAAAACCTTCTATACTTAGATTGTATTGATGTCCTGGATCAGTGATGGTTGTATCAAGGCGATTGTCTTGATTGATTTCATTTTTGCTTGCAACTGCACTAACTAGCTTTGAAAGAGTAAGCTCAAGCTCATCTCTTCTATCCCTAAGCTCATTTGCGTGTTCTGTTGGTAAGGCTTCTTGTCCATAAATTTGTTTATTTATAGTGGCAATTTCTTCACCGATTCTATTAATCTCATCAACCGTATTTTTAATATCATCATTTACTTTTTTTTGGATTTTATCCAAGGTTGCAAAAGTGTTATTAACGCTTTCTGTTAAGGTTTGAGAAGCTTTTACAAGGGCTATTTTTGTGGCATTTTCATTGGGGTTAGATGCAAAATCATTCCAAGCTTTGTTATAATTTTCTAAATCTTTCAAAATTCCAGTATTTTGTAAGTCTGGAAAACGCTGAGCGATTTCTTGTAAGGTTGAAGCCATATATTTAGTGTATTCTAGTTGGTTTGATGCACCTTTTAATTTATAGTAAGAATACTCATCATGCAAACGCACTATACTTTCTATAGCAGTTCCTGTGCCTACTTGAACTCCACCTGTGGTAATATACCCATTTGTAGTTTGCACTACTCTTTGGCGTGTATAAAAAGTTGCATTAGCATTTGAGATATTATTTCCAGTTGTTGCGATTTGAACTTCGCTTGCCTTTAAGCCTGTAACACCTGTGTATAATGTTCCAAAAATACCCATTATAAATCCTTATACATTGATCTTGAAAATTGACTCTGGATTTGTCTTTTTATCTCCATAAGCATTATTTGTTCCATCATTGATATCAAACATTTTATTTACTAAGCTATCAAGAAAATCTTTGACAATAAGAACAAATTTAGCATACTCTTTGTTTTTACTATGAAGGTTTTGAAGATTTTTTTTAAGTAGATCTAGTTTTTGTTTATCTTCATTATCTAAGAGTTCACTAAGCCCTTTTGTAGAGCTATTATTTAGCTCAACCAAGGCAACATCAAGTTGTTTTTTAGCTGTAATAAATTCGGCGATAAGTTTGTTTTTTTCTTCTACACTTGGCGTTACACTCTCATGTTTAGCCACTTTGATATTTTCTATATCTTCTTCGGTTAAAGCAATAAGTTTTGCTAAGATAGCATTTACTTCATCAAGTCTTTGTTTAAGCATATTTTCTCCTTTTCTCTCTCAAAAAAAGGAGAATGAAAATTTAGATTAAAGAGTCAGCAATCGCAGCAGCTGTAGCTTTTGTATCGATTTTATAAGTACCGTTTTTAATCTGCTCTGCGATTTTACTCGCTTTATCATTTTCCGTTTTTTGAGTATCGTTTGTTTTTGTTTCTTTATCTATTCTATTTGTATTTAATGCGGTATTTGCCACATAACTTTGTTGTATAGGATTGATCATTTCTGCCTCCTTGATCTTAGTTATAATCCTCTACAAACTATATCGACCCAAATTTAAAAAACTTAACCCCTTTCTTTTAAAAAATCGTATAATAATTTTGAAAAACCCATACCTCCACTTAAAGCTTTACTCATGGTATCGTTATACATGGAAGAGTATATTTCATCGCTGGCATCTTTTCCAAAGAGTGAATTTTGACTTTTTAAAGATACATCTAAAACTTGCTTTAAAAAAAATGCTTCAAAAGCATCCGTTTGTTCTTTTAAGGCTTCATCTTCTTTGCTCTTTGTAACTATATCATTATCATTTATTTTGATGCTTGATTCTAAACTTCTTGCTTTAGCTGCACGATCAAGTAAAGCACTATTCATACTATAAGTATTTAAAAAATTATCGATTTTCATTAGATGATCTCCAAATCCGCGTTAATTGCACCTGCACGCTTTAAATTTTCCATAATAGCGATAATGTCATTTGGGGTTGCTCCAAGTTTGTTAAGCATTCTAGCTATATTTGCAACTGTGCTTTTTGCATTGTTGATTCTTAAGGTATTTGAACTTGGATCTACAAAACCACCGTCTTTCATATCGATTTCATTTTGATTAGCTACTGAGTTATTATTTGGATCTATTTTTATGGTGATATCTTTATGAGTGATTAAAACAGGTTCTACCTCTACATCAACTCCGGCGATCACTGTTCCTGTTCTTTCATCAATGATAACTTTGCTTTGTGGTTTATAAGCTATATCTTGTTCTAAAACTCTTGCCATAAAATCAACATTTGAAAGATCTTCAGGTTTTTTGAGTTTTACTGTGCGAGAGTCGATGGCTTTAGCCACTTCTTCGCCAAAGACAGTATTTAAAACTCTTTCTATATCGTTTGCGGTTTTAAAGTCTGCTACTTTTAAGCTTAAGGTTAGATCATTATTTTGACTAAAATTTTGTGGAATTTCTCTTTCTACATTAGCTCCGCCCATTACGGTTGCAGCAGTTGAGTGAGAACCTGCTCCTCCTGGTCTAGGTGTTAAACCTCCTGTTGAGATAGAGCCTTGTGCTATAGCATAAATTTCACCATCAATCCCACGAAGTGCAGTCAGTAAAAGTGTTCCGCCTTGTAAAGATTTTGCATCACCCATAGATGAAACGGTAATATCAAGTTTATCTCCGCTTTTTGCAAAGGCTGGAAGTTTGGCTGTAACCATAACAGCTGCGGTATTTTTTGATTTGATATCGTTAGGATCTACTTTGATATTCATACCTTGCAAAAGGTTTGAGATGGATTGTAGTGTAAATTTAGAGCTTGTTCCATCGCCGCTTCCATTAAGCCCTACAACAAGTCCATAACCTATAAGTTGGTTATCTCTTACACCTACAGTGTTTGCTACATCCTTGATTTGTACTGCAAAAATGCTTGTCATAAAGAGTAAAAATATCGTTAAAACTCTCATGGATTCTTCCTTTAATCTATTGTTGATGATAGATCAAGCAAGAAGTGTTCCAAGTAAGTTAAGAAGCGTAAAATTTAATGTTTGTTGAATTAAATCTTTTTTATTTTTTTATAATTTATTTAATTGTAATTAGTTATAAATATGTTATACTAAATAAAAGGAGCCATAAATGACAACCCATATCTACGATTTTTTAGAAAAAAATTTAATCAAATTTAGTAAAAAAACTGCCTTTATTGAACCTTTTGCCAAAGAAAGAAAAGAAATCACTTACAAAGACTTTAATCTTTTTTCTAAAAAACTAGCCAGTGAAATTTTAAAAACTTTAGGAAATGATAACCCTACTCAAGCTCCTGTTTTAATCATCTTGCCTAAAGGGATTGATTGTTTAATTTCATTTTTTGGAGTGGCATTAAGTGGAAATTTTTATACCCTTTTAGATGAAAAAAGTCCTAAAGAAAGAGTAGAAAAAGTTATAGAAGTTTTAAAACCTAAACTTTTTATCACTTCAAAAGATTTAGAATTTAACTTAGATTTGCCTACGCTTTATACACAAGACTTTGAAAGTTTTAATATAGATGAAAGTTTAATAAAAACTGCAAAAGAAAAACACATAGATACTAATTTACTCTATGTTCTTTTTACCAGTGGGAGTACAGGCATTCCTAAAGGAGTAAGCATAGCACATAAGAGTGTGATTGATTATACTT